>NZ_MLYQ01000061.1:0-45487 GCF_001866725.1 Bacillus sp. MUM 13 | reverse complement strand
ACAAAGACGTTGCCGCAGGACGTGGCGTTGTTAGTCTTTGATCCTTCTCACAAGGCGCTTCAGCATTTTCTTATGTAATCCAGCTTCAGCGCCTAGCTTGCTGTGCAAAAGATGCATAGACCTCAGAAGGCAAAGAGCGCCTTCCAAGGTCTATGCCCTATTTGCTTCGCAAGCTGACCAGGCGCTTGCGCTTTTTTGTGCATAAAGTTTTTGTACAGGCATACATTTTAATAAATGATTGAGGCCTTACAGGAGGTTCCGTGAAATGGAGACGATTCTTGCAGTTCTGCCAAAAAGTATCAGTACTGAATTTGAAAAAATCCCGGCACATGAAGCACAACGAGCAGAGGAGCTGCGGATACGGGTTGGCCGTCCGCTGGAAGTCATTATTGGAGGAAGGCCGACTTTTCTGCCTTATCTGGTGTCGGCTGCAGATGCTGAACAATTGCTTGGCCATTTGAGCCGTTTTTCCATGTACACCCTGGAAGAAGAGCTGAAGCGGGGATATGTAACAATTGCAGGCGGCCACAGGGTAGGGCTTGCCGGAAAGGTGATATTGGAAAACGGCATGGTAAAAGCAATAAGGGAGGTTGCATCCTTCAATATTCGGATAGCCAAACAAAAAATCGGATCAGCCGATAAACTCCTGCCATTTCTTTATGACAGGGAATGGCATCACACGATGATTATAGGAGCTCCGCAAACTGGAAAAACGACGTTATTAAGAGATATTGCCCGCATGATTTCATCAGGCAGCGCTAAGGATAGCTTATTGCCGCATAAAGTCGGGATTGTGGATGAACGTTCGGAAATTGCAGGCTGTGTTAATGGTGTGCCGCAGCTGCAATTCGGGCCTAGGGTCGATATACTGGACAGCTGCCCAAAAGCAGAGGGAATGATGATGCTGATCCGCTCCATGTCGCCTGATGTGCTGGTGGCAGACGAAATTGGCCGTGCGGAAGACACATCCGCTGTATTGGAGGCTGTAAATGCAGGCATTAAATTAATGATAACGACTCATGGACGCTCACTTGCAGAGGTCAAAAGACGCCCTCATATAGGAAAGATTCTTGAACAGGATATTTTCTCAAGATATATTCTGCTGAGCATACAGGACGGGGAAAGATTCTGTCAGGTTCTCGACTCATCAGGAAACATGATTCATTCAGGAAAGAGTGTGATGGCATGCTTAAGATCATCGGAGCTGTAATCATTCTATTGGCTACCACGTGGGCTGGATTCGAAGCAGCCAGGCATTTCAGCCAGAGGACCAAGCAGCTTAGACAGATTAAGATGGCCCTGCAGTCTCTTGAAGCTGAAATTATGTATAGCCATACTCCTCTAAGTGAAGCATCGATTAGGCTGTCAAAGCAGATCGGCTCGCCTTTTTCCGGTTTTTTTGAAGCGTTTTCGAAACGGCTTGCTGCAGGTGAAACTACCGTGAAGCTTGCCTGGGATGAATGCCTTCGTGAAGCATGGAAATCTCTTTCACTTAAACAGGGGGAGTTTGAAATTTTATCTCAATTTGGAGGAACGCTTGGCCGCCATGACAGAGAGCAGCAGCAAAAACAGATAAAGCTTGCCATGGCGCACTTGGACCGGGAAGAACGCGATGCGGCCGAGAAACAGGGGAAATATGAAAAAATGATGAAAAGCCTCGGATTTTTAACCGGTCTTTTGCTAATAATCATGCTTTTGTAGGCATACAGGAGGAATTTTAAATGGGCATTGATGTGGATATCATCTTTAAAATTGCCGGAGTTGGAATTGTAGTAGCATTTTTGCATACCATCCTCGACCAGGTCGGGAAAAAGGAATATGCCCAATGGGTGACACTGTTTGGCTTCATATACATTTTATTTATGGTGGCGACGATAATTGAGGGCCTTTTCCAAAAAATCAAATCAGTCTTTCTCTTTCAATAGGGGTGATCAGCCATTGAAATCCTGAAAATTGTCGGAATTGCCCTTGTGGCTACTTTCCTGGCATTGATTATTAAAGAGCAAAAGCCCAATTTCGCTTTCCTTCTTGTTGTATTTACAGGGTGTGCCATCTTTTTGTTTTTAGCTGATAAAATATATGAAATTATAACCATGCTTGAAAAAATTGCTGTCAATGCCCATGTGAATATGATTTACCTGGAAACCATCCTGAAAATTATCGGCATAGCTTATATAGCAGAATTTGCGTCACAAATCACAAAAGATGCGGGACAAGGTTCCCTTGCTTCAAAAATTGAACTTAGCGGAAAAATTCTAATTTTAGCAATGGCTATACCAATATTGACAGTCATCATTGAAACCATCATTAAGCTGCTGCCAAGCTAGCAGGCCAGGCGGGATGAGGTGAGGATATGAAGCAAATGATCCGCTATATACCATTCTTTCTTTTATTGTTTCTTTTTTTGCAGCCTGATGATGCCCGGGCTTCCGGAAATGAACAGGCAGAGCCTGTCATATCCCAGGACATGGTACAAGCTCAGCTCGACCGAATCGGAGTGGATGATCTGAAGAAGTATTGGGATGACATCATTACACAATATGGCGGCTTTTTGCCGGAAAGCCAAAAAGGCAGCTTCATGGATTTTGTAAGCGGGGACAAGCACTTTTCCTTATCAGAATGGGCCAAAGGCTTCGCGGCGTTTATCTTTCATGAATTGCTTGTAAACGGAAAACTGCTGGGCTCACTGATTTTATTGACGGTTTTCAGCATGTTTCTGCAGTCACTGCAAAACGCCTTTGAAAAGAGCTCAATCAGTAAAGTGGCGTATTCGATTGTTTTTATGGTTTTGATCATTCTGGCTCTTAACAGCTTTCATGTGGCAATACAATATGTCCAGGACACCATATCAGCCATGACCTCGTTCCTAATGGCGCTGATTCCCCTGCTTCTTGCATTGATAGCAACATCGGGAGGGCTCGTTTCAGCCGCCTTCTTTCATCCGGTTTTACTATTTTTAATGAATACAAGCGGAATATTGATCCAGTATATCGTTCTTCCTCTTCTGTTTTTAGCTGCAATCTTAAGCATCGTGAGCACACTCACGGAGCACTACAAAGTCACCCAGCTCGCCCAGCTTCTGAGAAATTGGGCCATTGCCATTTTGGGTGCATTCATGACTGTTTTTCTCGGGGTCATATCTGTCCAGGGAGCATCATCGGCGGTTGCAGACGGCATCACGATCCGGACGGCAAAATTTGTTACAGGCAACTTTATTCCAGTAATAGGAAGAATGTTTACCGATGCCACGGATACTGTCATAAATGCATCTGTACTGCTGAAAAACACTGTCGGAGTATCAGGGGTCATCATACTCTTGCTGATTACGGCTTTTCCAGCCTTGAAAATACTGACAATATCCTTTATCTATAAGCTGGCGGCAAGTCTTCTACAGCCGCTTGGCGGGGGTCCGGTGATATCATGCCTGGACATAATATCTAAAAGCATGATTTACATTTTTGCTGCGCTTGCTCTTGTATCGCTGATGTTTTTTTTAAGCATTACAGTCATTATCGCCGCAGGTAACATCACCCTGATGGTCAGGTAGGGAGGAGAAAAACGGATGAGCTTTTTAACAGGATGGGTAACCAATATAATCTTGTTTGTTTTGCTGGCGACGGTCATAGATATGCTTCTTCCTAATTCATCCATGCAGAAATATGCCAAAATGGTCATCGGTCTTTTGCTGATCGCAGTCATCCTTGCTCCGATCCTTAATCTCTTTCACACTGACTTGAATACATTGATATCAAAAGCTACGGCGTCCTTTACACATGGAGATGAAAAAAAATTAAAAAATTTAACGGAAATGAAGAAAAAAGAAATACAAGCTGAACAGAATGCATATATTTTACAACAAACGGCTGTCCAATTGAAGGCGAAAGCAAAAGAGGAGCTGATGAAAAAATATAAAATGGAGATTGCTTACATTGATATCAAAGTGAAAAATGAGGAACAGCCTAAAATACCTGAAGACCTTCAGAAAATTACGCTGTCATTGAGTAAAGCTTCAGCCAGCAGCAAAAGCAAATCAATCGAAGCCGTAGCGAAAGTGGAAATTAATACGGAAAAAAGTCTTCCTGCAAAAACAGCTGATTTGGAAAAAATCAAGAAGTTCCTGTCATCCCAGTGGTCTGTAGACAAAAAGGTCATTGAAATTACAGGGGAAAGGGGGGACTTATAAATTGAAGGATGATAAAGGCCCACTTTACTGGCTGAGTAAATTAGTGAGAAAGGATGGAGATAAGAACGGAAAAAAACCGCAAATGTATGTGTATGTCCTTATTGTCATCCTGTTCGGAGCCGGCATCATGATGATTTCAAACTTAATGTCTCAAAAACAGTCAGGAGACAGTGCAAGCACAGCTGTTTTTAGTAACCAGTCTGAAAAAACGGACGTTGCTGCCTTCGGAAGGAAAGATGACAGCGGCACTAAAACAACGAAGGATTATGAAAAAAATCTCCAAAATGAATTAAAGGATGCACTTGAATCCATTGCTGGCGTTGAGGATGTAAAAGTGATTGTCTATGCTGATTCCTCGGAAAGAAAAGTGTTTGAAAGAAATAAGACGACCCAGAAGCAGGTGACAGATGAAACAGATAAAGAAGGCGGAAAACGGACAGTTGAAGACACATCAGTGGATGATCAGCTTGTGATTATAAAAGGCGGGGAAAAAGAAGGCCCCATTGTTTCTGAAACACAAAAGCCAAAAATCTCTGGAGTCCTTGTGGTTGCAAAGGGTGCAGAAAACATGCAGGTGAAAAAATGGATCATTGAAGCTGTTACCCGCTCCCTGGACGTTCCGAGCTATCGAGTTTCAGTAATGCCTAAAAAATAAGGAGGAATATAATCATGTTGCTAAAAAAACAAACGGTGTGGCTGTTAACGATGTTAAGTCTTGTGGTGGTTTTATCGGTGTATTATCTGACTTCTCCTGGGAAAACACAATCCGATATGGCAGCTGTCGAGCAAAAAGGGGACAAACAGACTGTTGAAAAAGACAAGGCAAAAGCACCTGTGGCTAAAAAGAGCACAAAATCCGGTTCAGCTGCTGTATCAATTGCCTCTGGCGATGATGATTTTGAAGCGATGAGAATGGAAATGGAAGATGAGCGCTCCCAGCTGAGAGATCAAAATACAACAATCATGGGCAATACAGAATTATCTGCTGAAGAAAGAAACAAAGCATATGAAGCAAATAAAGAAATCGGAGATGAAAAAGTAAAAGAAGGAATCCTTGAGAAACTTATTTCCGGTACAATGAATTATGATGATGCACTTGTCAGAATTGATGGCAAAGATGTGAATGTGACCGTTAAAGCTGACAAGCTAAGCCAAAAAGAAGCCAATGAAATCATCCGTACAGTCGAGAAAGAAGTGGGTGACGCACAAAACGTAGCCGTAGAGTTTCAGCCAAAGAAATAATTCAGGCACTTGAACACAAAGGCATGCAGCGAGCATGCTTTTTTGTGTTTTATCAGCTAATCTTACCCGCTTGTTCCATTTTTAATGGTGGCTCTTTTTTTAAAGATTGTTGTTTTATTAAATAGGCTCTGTGAGGTAATTTCATTGTTAAGTCAGTTTGATTGGAGCGTAATGTGCGAGAGTCAATCCCTTTGTTCCATAGCAACATAGTTTACGAAAACAGCCTTAAAGTTAAATAAATAGCACTTTTCGATAGGGATTCACAAAATTTTTTTTTAGCTGTAAAATAGTGAAGGGCGGAACGGGCATTTCACTCAGCATTGCCGGCAGTATAATCAGAGAGTTCATGAATCAGGCGCATAATCCAGAGGATTCACAATGATTCCCTGCTGTAAATATCTTAAGGAGGAACTGATCATTGAAATATGGTAAGATATTATCGTATGATGTTAGCATCTGGTCATAAAATATATGCATGTTTTCCTTAAATGAATGTAATGCGGAACATTGAAGTAATCTAAGCGGGAGGAATTCCCCGTCAAAACCAGATAAGTTCGGCTAGCCATCAGACTTGAGAGAACGCCTGATGGATCTATCAATTTATATGATTCAGCAGCATAATCTCTGTTATAATGGATGTGAAACTGCCGGGCAGGCCCGGATGGTGATCATAGCTGTAAGAGACTTTGCTGAATGCAAATTTTGTGACTCTCCCAAAAAAACTTTGGGCTTAACTAAACAAGACAAGGGGTGCCAGGATGTTAAAGGTACAGGAACTTAGAGAGCTAATCAAATTAGTAGATCAATCAAGCATAAATGAATTTGTTTATGAACAAGAAGGAATTAAAGTTAAATTAAAGAAAACAAATCAGGAGCAGCCTGTTTCTGTTGTATATCAGGCTCCTGCACAGCCAGCTCCAGCAGCTATGCAAGCGGCTAAGCCGGCTATTGAAGCTCCTAGTGAAAGTGCTGCACCGCAGGTCTCAGAGAGCCAGCCGGCCAGCCAGGAAAACCTACATAAAGTTACTTCGCCAATGGTTGGCACGTTTTATGCTTCTCCATCTCCGGATAAAGGCGCATACGTGCAAACAGGCTCTAAAGTCAAAAAGGATTCTATTGTCTGCATCGTAGAAGCAATGAAACTATTTAACGAGATTGAAGCAGAAGTAGACGGAGAAATTGTTGAAATTCTAGTGAAGGATGGCCAGCTTGTAGAGTATGGCCAGCCATTATTTTTAGTAAAGCCTTAATGAGGAGCTGTTTCACATGATTAAAAAGGTACTGATTGCAAACCGGGGGGAAATTGCCGTCCGCGTCATACGTGCATGCAAAGAAATGGGCATCGAAACAGTTGCCGTATATTCCGAGGCTGACAAAGAAGCTCTTCACGTTCAATTGGCTGATGAAGCTTATTGCATTGGTCCCACTGCTTCTAAGGACAGCTATTTGAATACAACGAATATCATCAGCGCAGCAAAGCTGACTGGCTCTGATGCCATCCATCCTGGGTATGGGTTTTTGTCTGAAAATGCAAATTTCGCAGATCTATGCAGGGAATGCAGCCTGATATTCATCGGCCCAAGCCCTGAAGCCATCTCCAAGATGGGTACAAAGGATGTAGCAAGAGAGACAATGCGTGAAGCAGGAGTACCGATTGTGCCGGGATCCCGCGGAATCATTGAAAATACAGGCCAGGCTATTGAATTGGCAGAAAAAATGGGTTACCCGGTAATCATAAAAGCGACTGCAGGCGGAGGCGGAAAAGGCATCCGGGTTGCACGCAGCGAAGAAGAGCTGGTGAATGGCATTAATATTACCCAGCAGGAAGCTGCGACTGCTTTCGGCAATCCTGGTGTGTATATTGAAAAATATATTGAAGATTTCCGTCATGTCGAGATCCAGGTAATGGCAGATTCTTTCGGCAATGCGATTCATCTTGGAGAGAGGGATTGCTCGATCCAGAGAAGGCTTCAAAAGCTGCTTGAAGAAACACCTTCACCTGCACTTGACAGCGAAATCCGAAAGGAAATGGGCGAGGCAGCTGTGAAAGCGGCCCTTGCGGTTGATTATACAGGTGCGGGCACAGTTGAATTCATCTATGACTATAAAAACCGTTCTTTTTACTTCATGGAGATGAATACAAGAATTCAGGTAGAGCATCCTGTTACGGAAATGGTGACAGGGGTTGACCTGATAAAAGAACAAATCCGTGTTGCATCCGGACAGAAGCTTTCGCTTTCACAAGAAGACGTAACCTTTAATGGATGGGCTATAGAATGCAGGATCAATGCTGAAAATCCTGAGAAGAATTTCATGCCTTCAGCAGGGAAGATCCAAATGTATCTGCCTCCAGGCGGCTACGGCGTACGCGTCGATTCAGCGGCATATCCAGGATATTCCATACCGCCTTATTATGATTCAATGATTGCGAAACTGATTGTGCACGCGCCGACAAGGGAAGAAGCAATTGAAAAGATGAAGCGTGCCCTGAGCGAGTTCGCGGTTGAAGGTATTCATACAACGATTCCTTTCCATATTAAACTTCTCAGCCATGAGCAATTTGTGTCCGGAGAATTTAATACTAAATTTCTTGAATTATATGATGTAATGGATTCATAATGAAAACTAGATGGGAGGCCTGTTGAATGAGCGAAGAAATTCAAATGCTTGAAATGAATGAACACAGCAACGGACTTGGAAAAGTGGAGATTGCCCCTGACGTTATTGAGGTTATTGCAGGGATAGCGGCTGGAGAAGTAGAGGGAGTCGCGTCTATGCGCGGAAACTTTGCATCAGGCGTTGTCGAAAAACTTGGCAAGAAGAACCACGGAAAAGGCGTAAAGGTGGACATAGCCGGCGAAGGCATCAAGCTTGATTTATACTGTGTGATGAAATTTGGAGTTTCCATTCCAAAGGTAGCTCAGGAAGTACAGGATAATATCAGGGAAGCGCTGCTGAATATGACGGCATTGGATGCGGATGAAATCAACATACATGTTGTGGGCATTCAATTCGATAATGCCAAACCTGAAGCAGAATATGAGCAGGAAATGTAATGATTAAAACGAAAACCCGGCCATTGCCGGGTTTTTGTTTGGAAGTGTGCCGGTTTGCGGCATTCTGATGAAAATTCTTTTCTATGATCCTTCTCTATGCTGTTTAAATGGCTTTATATTTAGGCATACAAATAGGTAGATAAAAAGAAATTCTTGTTTAAAGGTTTCTCTGAAGCGCGATTTCTGTTACAGTGTAAAATAGTGATTTATTTACTGGAGAATGATAATTCCTCCATTTTTCGGTTGGATGAAAGACGGACTATCATTAAATCTTAATGTTGTGGGTAAATATTTAATAAATGTTCGTCTTTTTGATGATTTTCATATATAATAGTAGATATTAAAGGAGCAAAACCATGAAAAGAAGATTAGCCCGTGAAAAAGCACTGCAGGCAGTTTACCAAATTGAAATCAGCAAATCTGAAATTGGGGATGCCATGGAAAGTGTTTTAGATGGCAGCAAAACAGATAAGTATTTCGAAGCCTTAGTGAAGGGTACTGTTGAAAACAAAGAAAAAATTGATGAAATCCTGAGTGAAAACCTTGAAAACTGGACCATCGAAAGACTGGCCAACATCGACCGCAATCTGCTGCGCATTGCTGTTTATGAAATGGTGTACAGTGATGATGTCCCAGTTAATGTAGCAATGGATGAAGCTATTGAAATTGCAAAGAAATTCGGTGATGACCAATCCGGCCGTTTTATCAATGCGGTTCTTTCCAAAGTGAAAGATAAGCTGGAATAGAAATCAGGGCTATCTCTTATAGCTTTGGCAGTGCTTGTCAGACAGTGAAACTGCCAGGGCCTTGCCTTGCCTTGCCTTCGGTTTGGAAAGGCAGCCTGATTTCTTTTTGGATCATTCGGTTTCTTTGCAGTAAATACCGACTGGAAGGATGATCTGACATGACAGCTCAATTAATTAATGGAAAAGAAATTGCTCAATCTGTGCGAAACGGTATTAGCGAGGAAGTAGAACAGCTTCGTGAAAAAGGAATCATTCCTGGCCTGGCCGTTATTTTGGTAGGAGATAATCAAGCCTCAAGAACATATGTTAAAAACAAGCAAAAAGCGTGCCAGGAGCTGGGAATCCATTCTGTTCTGATTGAACTCCCTGATAAACTTACACAGGCGGAACTTTCCGGGAAAATACAAGAATTAAACGAAGACAGCAGCATCCACGGGATTTTGGTTCAGCTGCCGCTGCCGCCGCATATCCGGGAAAAAGAAATCATTGAAACCATTTCTCCTGAAAAAGATGCAGACGGATTTCACCCTATCAATATTGGCAGGATGATGACAGGACAAGATGCTTTTCTGCCATGCACCCCGCATGGAATAATGGTCATGCTTGAGCATATTGGCTATGAAATCGAAGGCAAACATGCGGTGATCGTCGGCCGCAGCAATATTGTCGGCAAACCGGCTGGACAGCTTTTCCTCAATAAAAATGCTACTGTTACATATTGCCACTCCAAAACTAAAAATCTTCCTTTTTATACAAGGCAGGCGGATATACTGGTTGCAGCAGTCGGCATCAGGGATACCATTACCGCTGATCATGTCAAAGAAGGCGCTGTTGTCATTGATGTCGGCATGAATAGAAATGATGAGGGCAAGCTGTGCGGAGATGTTTCCTTCGAAGAGGTCAGCCGCAAAGCCTCTTATATTACACCTGTTCCGAAGGGCGTCGGGCCTATGACAATTGCCATGCTGCTCAAAAATACAGTGAAAGCTGCAATGAAAATCCATAATGTGTCACTTTAATAAAAGGCTCTTTTCTTAGAAGCTCCTGTTTTTTAATACGTACTGTGTTTTATTAAACCATGCTGATTCGAGCGAGAAAATCAGTTATCTTGTTCCATAGCAGCAAAGCTTAAGAAAACAGCACAATAAAAAGAGGCAGTTTACTCTCACGTACATGCAAAATGTATCGAAAAAACACATATTACTGTCCAATTCCTTAGAAGAAGCTGCCCTATTGTTTTATAATAAATAGAGGGCAGTTTTTTTTGTATGCTTCCATTTAGGATAGGAATTTTTCTTTAATACATATATAATGGTGTCTGACTCCAGTGTCTGCTTCATCAAGATAGCGAGCTTTGAAGGAGAGAAACGATGGAAAATGAAAAATACTTAAGTGTGTGGGCATTGACGAAATATATCAGGCGAAAATTCGATGCTGACCCGCATCTTCAGAACGTTTACATAAAAGGAGAAATCTCGAACTTTAAGCGCCATTCAAGCGGCCATATGTACTTTACATTAAAGGATGAAAAAGCGCGGCTTTTGGCTGTTATGTTTTCTGCGAACAGCTCGCATCTTAAATTTCAGCCGGAAAATGGAATGAAGGTGCTGGCAAGGGGAGATGTTTCTGTATACGAACAAAGCGGCCAGTATCAGATATATGTGAAATCGATGTCTCCGGATGGAGTCGGAGACCTTTATTTGGCATATGAACAGCTAAAGAAAAAGCTTGAAAATGAAGGGCTGTTTTTACAGAGCCATAAAAAAGCCATTCCCAGGTATCCTGTCACGGTCGGGGTGATCACTTCGCCGACGGGAGCTGCATTGCGCGATATTCTGACAACAATCAAAAGAAGATATCCCATTGCAAAAGTGATCATTTATCCTGCCCTTGTTCAGGGGGCCAATGCTGCAGCCTCCATTGCCAAGGCCATTACGATCGCCAATGCAAGAGCAGAGGCGGATGTCCTGATTGCAGGAAGGGGCGGGGGATCTATTGAGGAATTATGGGCATTTAATGAGGAAGTAGTGGCACAGTCCATTTATGATTCTGATATTCCCATCATTTCTGCAGTAGGACATGAAACGGATTTTACAATCGCAGATTTTGCCGCGGATCTCAGGGCCCCGACACCGACGGGAGCGGCCGAGCTTGCTGTGCCTCATTATAATGAAATCCTTGAGAAAATAATGAACCGGAAAATACGGCTTACACGCTTTATCCATGAAAGAATGAACCTTGAAAACAGCAAATTGGCACGCCTTGAAAAATCATATGCATTCCGCTATCCAAGAAAAATGTATGAGCAAAAAACAGAACAGCTTGATCGGGCAACAGAGCGGCTGCAGCGGGGGAGCAGCAGATATTTTGTCAAAAAAAGCGAGCAGCTCAATAACATTCATGCAGTTCTCAAAAAACAGCATCCAGAACAGCAGCTTACTGAAATGAGAGGAAAGCTGGAACAGCGGCTAAAAGATCTTAACCGCCGGATGGAAGGAGTTCTCAGGGAAAGTACCCAAAACTTTATCCGAATGACGGCTACCTTGTCGGCTCTAAGTCCTCTGAAAATTATGGAGAGAGGATATGGTCTCGTTTTTGACAATAAAGAAACCCTGGTTAAAAGCACGGCGCAGGTAAAAAAAGGCGAACTGATTGAAGTGCAGATTAAAGATGGAACGCTAGAATGCGAAATAAAAGAAATAAAGGAGAGAAACGGCGATGAGTGAAAAGAAAGAAATGAGCTTTGAAGAAGCAATGGATAATCTTGAAGAAATTGTCGAACAGCTTGAAGAAGGAGATGTGCCGCTGGAACAGGCCATTTCCATTTATAAAAAAGGCATGGACCTTTCGAGACTATGCCATCAAAAGCTGAAAGCGGTGGAAGATCAGATGGCCCAGATCCTTCAGGAGGACGGAGAGCTAGCAGGCTTCTCAGTTCAAGAGGAGGAGTAAAATATTGAGTACATTCCAGGAATTTTCTAAGCAGTATAAAGACATCACTGAAAAACAGCTTATCGAATATGTAAGCAGGCTTCATTCGCCTGCTGTTTTAAAGGAAGCCATGGCATATTCCTTGAACGCCGGCGGCAAAAGAATCCGCCCATTGCTGATCTACGCCGTTTTGTCTTCCTTCGGCAAGGATCCGGATGCCGGAATTCCTGCAGCATGCGCAATTGAAATGATTCACACCTATTCATTGATACATGATGATCTGCCCAGCATGGATGACGATGATTTAAGAAGAGGGAAGCCAACCAATCACAAGGTTTATGGGGAAGCAAATGCCATCCTTGCGGGCGATGCCTTGCTGAGTCTCAGTTTCCAGCTGATTGCTGAAGATGATCATCCAAGTGTTACACCAGAGATGAAACTTGAGCTTATATCACAAATGAGCAAGGCTTCAGGTGCAGAAGGCATGGTCGGAGGACAAATAGCTGACCTTGAAGG
The DNA here is from genome assembly GCF_001866725.1 of Bacillus sp. MUM 13. Lineage (NCBI taxonomy): Bacteria > Bacillati > Bacillota > Bacilli > Caryophanales > Bacillaceae > Bacillus > Bacillus sp. MUM 13. The sequence goes on along the minus strand of NZ_MLYQ01000061.1, from coordinate 32,813 downwards.
TGAAAATAAAGAGCTTAGCCTAACTGAGCTGGAGTATATTCATGAACATAAAACAGGTAAAATATTAGCATACAGTGTACTTGCCGGTGCAGTTTTATCAGGTGCAGGAGAAACCGAAAGAAAGCATCTTGAACGTTTTTCCTTCCATCTCGGCCTTGCCTTCCAAATTCAGGATGATATTCTTGATATTGAAGGCTCAGAAGAGAAAATCGGAAAACCGGTCGGAAGCGATTTGGATAACCATAAAAGCACCTATCCATCACTTTTGACCTTACAGGGAGCGAAGAAAAAGCTTTATGAACATATTGGTGCAGCACATGAAGAACTTCGGAATGCGGGTTTTGAATCCGGTTTGCTTCACGACATTACTGATATGATCGGAAACCGGGACCATTAATATTGTTGTCATTGAATGAATTTGTTAAGAAATCGTTAATATGGTATACTCTACTTGCGATTTCAAGCAGAAAATTGTCGTATAATGAAGTCCGGCATTCTTATACCCTCAACTTGCTGGGAAAATGGAATGACGGTCAATAACACTGCTGCGGTGCAATGAAAAAATCCTCAGCAATAGATCTCTTATGTTGAAAATGCTAAGCCTGTTCTGGCTGCAGTTTGCCTTATTGAAGCGGAAGGGCCGGTGCATATATGTTTAAGCCGCTGATTCACCCAGGTGTCGGCGGTTTTTTACAATACCGTCCGGACCCTGGAGCATGAACAGGCAAGTATATTGCCATATAAATGAATGTTAGTAAGAGCAGATTTTGCCCGTGAAAGAAGGGCCATAGTTTTTAGCCGCACCGCCTCTGTTAACCTGGCGGCTGTTCTCAAGAAAAATAAAATGACTTTTTCTAGCAAAAGCAACCAGTCGCAATAACATGGCTGTGCGGCTATTATGCTTTTACAACTAGGAAATTAGGAAAGTGAGTGATCCAATTTGGATCTTCAGTCTATAAAAGACCCTTCATTTTTGAAAAAAATGAATAATGAAGAATTAGAAGCCCTGAGTGCAGATGTAAGGAAGTTTTTAGTAGAAAAATTATCCATCACCGGCGGTCATATCGGCCCTAATCTTGGAGTGGTTGAGCTGACAATAGCCCTTCATAAGGAATTTAACAGCCCAAAAGACAAAATTCTTTGGGACGTCGGCCATCAATCGTATGTTCATAAAATCCTGACGGGCCGTGCCGGGGAATTCGATACGCTGAAAAAATTTAAAGGTCTATGCGGATTCCCGAAAATGGCGGAAAGCGAGCATGATGTCTGGGAAACAGGACACAGCTCCACTTCCCTTTCAGGAGCAATGGGAATGGCTGCGGCCCGTGATCTGAAAAAGGAAAATAACTATGTTCTTCCCGTAATAGGCGACGGTGCACTGACTGGCGGAATGGCTCTCGAAGCTCTGAATCATATCGGTTCAGCAAAAACAGATATGATTGTCATCCTTAATGATAATGAAATGTCGATAGCCCCGAATGTCGGAGCATTGCACACCGTTCTCGGAAAGCTCAGGACTGCGGGCAAATATAATTGGGTCAAGGATGAGCTTGAATACCTGCTAAAAAGAATCCCTGCTGTCGGCGGGAAAGTAGCTGCAACAGCTGAAAGAATTAAGGATAGCCTTAAATATCTGCTTGTATCCGGCATTTTCTTTGAAGAGCTGGGCTTTACCTATTTAGGCCCTGTTGACGGACATAACTATGACGAACTGTTTGAAAACTTCAGATATGCAAAAAAAACCAAGGGTCCTGTTTTGCTGCATGTGATTACTAAAAAAGGCAAAGGATACTCGCCTGCTGAAACCGATAAAATCGGGACATGGCATGGCACAGGCCCTTATAAGGTAGAAACAGGCGCATTTGTCAAAACGCCTGCATCTGCACCGGCATGGAGCTCCCTTGTCAGCGAAACCGTAAGAAGGCTTGCCCGAGAGGATGAAAGAATCGTTGCCATTACCCCTGCTATGCCTGTTGGTTCAAAGCTTGAAGGATTTGCAAGCGAGTTTCCGGAGCGCATGTATGATGTGGGGATTGCCGAACAGCATGCGGCTACATTTGCTGCTGGCATGGCCACACAAAACATGAAGCCGTTTTTGGCAATTTATTCAACTTTCCTTCAGCGTGCATATGATCAGGTGGTACATGATATTTGCCGCCAAAATTTGAATGTATTCATTGGGATTGACCGTGCAGGACTTGTCGGCGCAGATGGGGAAACCCACCAGGGCGTATTTGATATCGCCTTTATGAGACATATTCCGAACATGGTCTTGATGATGCCTAAAGATGAAAATGAAGGGCAGCATATGGTAAATACAGCGTTAAAGTATAATGATGGCCCGATTGCCATGCGTTTCCCAAGAGGAAATGGCTGGGGAGTGCCGATGGATGAAGATCTGAGGCAAATTCCGATTGGAACATGGGATGTGTTAAAAGAAGGCACTGATGCCGTTATTCTGACTTTTGGAACCACGATTCCAATGGCTCTTGAAGCTGCTGAGATTCTTCAGAAGCAAGGGTATTCCATTAAAGTGGTGAATGCAAGATTCATCAAGCCGCTGGATGAAAAAATGCTGCATGAATTATTCAGTGCAAAGCTTCCTGTTCTTACTATTGAAGAAGCTGTTCTGCAAGGCGGTTTCGGAAGCTATGTGCTTGAATTTGCGCATGATCACGGATACCAGAATATTATCGACCGTATGGGAATTCCTGATCAATTCATTGAGCATGGAAGTGTTGAACGCCTCCTTGAAGAAATCGGCATGACCACAGAAGATACTGTAGCCAGATTAAAATCGATAACACCTAAAAAGCAAAAAAGGGCTTGAGTAAATGAAGGCAAAGAAAGAAAGACTGGATGTACTGCTAGTGGAACAGGGACTTGCGGAAACGCGCGAAAAAGCTAAGCGTTCCATTATGGCAGGACTTGTTTATGCAAATGAAGAAAGACTGGACAAACCAGGCGAAAAAGTACCGTCTGACATCGTTTTGACCATAAAGGGAAAGGTGATGCCCTATGTTTCAAGAGGCGGCCTTAAACTGGAAAAAGCGCTGAAAAACTTTGATTTGACTGCTGAGGGGAAAGTGCTCCTTGATATTGGCTCATCAACCGGAGGATTCACGGATTGCGCCCTGCAAAACGGAGCAAAAATGTCTTACGCCCTTGATGTAGGGTATAATCAGCTGGCATGGAAGCTGCGGCAGGATGAGCGTGTAAAAGTAATGGAAAGGACCAATTTCCGTTACGTGACCCCGGCTGATCTGGACGGGCCTATGCCGAATTTTGCGAGCATAGACGTTTCCTTTATTTCTTTAACCCTGATACTGCCGGTGCTGAAAACATTGCTCGTACCGGGAAGCAATGTTGTAGCGCTGGTGAAACCGCAGTTTGAGGCAGGGAAAGACCAGGTTGGCAAAAAAGGTATTGTCCGCGAGCCTAAGATCCATAGAGATGTCCTGAGCAAAATCATAACTTTTGCCCAGGAACAGGGCTATGACATCAAAAACGCTTCGTTCTCCCCGATTACTGGCGGAGACGGCAATATCGAGTTCTTGCTTCATTTGCACTGGGAAGGCTCTAAACAAAAGGGAGAAATCCTTCTTGATCAGAGTGTGGAAGCCATTGTTGAGGAAGCCCATAAGGAACTGAAAAATCCGAACAGGGAATAAAATACTTTCGGCACTAATCCCAAGGCGATGTGCACTCGTCTTGGGATTTTTTTGTCAGGCGCCCAAAAAACGAGAAATAAATGTACAATTTACTGTAAATCCGCTAACATTGATTTTATATGGCTACAATAGAGATAAATGAACATGGGCAGCAGGGGAGAAAAGCCTGTCTGACATGTCAGGAACTACGCTTTCCGCTTGTGGAAAGCTAAATACTCGTGAGGTGCTTCTTTTTGATGAATAAAGGTCAGCGACATATTAAAATTAGAGAAATTATTGCAAACAACGATATAGATACACAGGATGAGTTAGTTGATGAACTGAAGAGTGCCGGTTTTAATGTAACTCAGGCAACAGTTTCCCGGGATATTAAAGAGCTTCATTTAGTAAAGGTACCTTTAATGGATGGAAGATATAAATACAGCCTTCCTGCAGACCAGAGATTCAATCCGCTTCAGAAGCTAAGGCGAATGCTGATTGACGCATTTGTAAGGATAGACTCTGCAGGCAATCTGCTGGTAATGAAAACATTGCCGGGAAATGCCCAGGCAATAGGTGCCCTGATGGATAATCTGGACTGGGAAGAAATTTTGGGAACGATTTGCGGGGATGATACGTGCTTGATCATATGCAGGACTCCTGAAGATGCCGAAGTGATTTCCAGCAAATTTTTGGACATGCTCTAAAATACCAGGTGAGGTGATCTAGGATTGTTAACTGAATTATCCATAAGGAATTTTGCAATTATAGAGGCTCTGTCGATTTCATTTGAAAAGGGCCTGACTGTTTTAACCGGAGAAACGGGAGCCGGAAAATCAATTATAATTGATGCAGTCCATCTTCTTGTTGGAGGCAGGGGATCTGCAGAATTTATCCGCCACGGAGAAAACAAGGCGGAGATAGAAGGTTTGTTTGAACTGGATGAAGAAAAGCATCCTGTATATGCGAAGGCTGCGGAATTTGGCATTGATGTCAGCGATGGAATGATCGTTTTGAGGCGTGATATGTCATTAAGCGGCAAAAGCGTCTGCCGGGTAAATGGGAAATTGGTGACCATTGCCGTCTTAAGGGAAATAGGCAGGACACTCATTGATATTCACGGCCAGCATGAGCATCAGGAATTAATGGATGAGCGCCTGCACTTGCCATTGCTTGATCAGTTTGGAGGCGAAAAAATTTCATCGGCCCTTGCAGAATATAATGATCTTTACCGTAAATATGATGCAGCGGTCAAGCAATTGAAAAACCTGAGCCAAAACGAACAGCAAATGGTGCACCGCCTTGATTTAATCCAGTTTCAATTTGAAGAAATCCAAAATGCAGCACTCAGGCTTCAGGAAGATGAAGAGCTTGCTGAGGAACGGAAAAAAATCAATAACTTTGAAAAAATCCATGAGGCGCTCCAAACGAGCTATATGGCTTTGAGCGGTGAGCAAAGAGGGCTTGATTGGCTGTCAGTAGCTATGAATGGCCTTGAAGAGGCAGCAAGTCTTGATGACAGTGTCAAGGAAACATCTGAAACTGTTTCAAACAGCTTTTTTATTTTGGAAGATGCCGTATCACAAATCAGGGATAGCCTTGATTCACTGGAATATGATACAGAACGGCTGGATTTCATCGAAACCCGGTTAAATGAAATTAACCAGCTGAAGAGGAAATACGGAAAATCAATTGATGATATATTGGAGTACGCAGCGAAAATTGAAGAAGAAATTGAAACGCTCCAGAACCGGGAAACACATATTGCTAAATTGGAAAAGCAGATATCATCCATTAAAGCGGATTTATGGCTGGAAGGAAAAAATCTCTCTGAGCTGAGACAAAAGTTTTCCAGGCAGCTGACAAAGAAAATTCAGCAGGAGCTAAAAGAGCTTTATATGGAAAAAACGGTCTTTGAAGCACACTTTCATAAAACGGCACATTCTGTTAATGATCCGGCTGAACAGGACTTTGGAGTCAAAGGCATGGATGTAATGGAATTTTATATTTCAACAAATCCCGGGGAACCTTTAAAGCCGCTTTCTAAAATTGCATCCGGCGGTGAACTGTCCAGGATCATGCTTGCCTTAAAGAGCATATTTTCCAAACACCAGGGAATTACCTCCATTATCTTTGATGAAGTGGATACAGGTGTCAGCGGCCGAGTGGCACAGGCCATTGCTGAGAAAATCTATAAAGTGGCCGTGGACTCCCAGGTCCTCTGCATTTCCCATCTTCCGCAAGTAGCAGCAATGGCAGATACGCACTTATTCATCGCGAAAAATATTAAAGCAGGACGCACTAATACTTCTGTCCAGCCATTATGCAAGGAAGACAAAGTGAAGGAAATCGGAAGAATGATTTCAGGTGTGGAAATTACAGATCTTACAAAACAGCATGCCCAGGAACTGCTGCACCAGGCAGAAAAGCTTAAAACGGCACAATAAGGCTGTCATTTACAGGGTATTCTTGAGGCTTCCTTATCCGGCTTGCAGGTTCGGAGTTCCGCGCTTGTCTATAGAATCATTTTCACCATAATAAGGCCCTTTATACATGTTTGCAGCCAGCCTTGCCGCCATACAGAGTTCATACATTTCATTCCATGAAAAGCTATCCAAAAACGGATAGCTTTTATTTTTTGCTGAAGTTATAAATGCTTGCAGGAAAGGCTAAATTATAGGTGTAGCCATAAAGGTTTCAGAAGCGAGGAGAGTGGATAGATTGAAATTTGTATGGATCAGCAGAATCATCGGTGGAATTCTCCTTGTTTCGCTAATAGCATTAGGGTTATACCAGCCGCTTCAAGAGTATATTTCGATACCAAATAAAATTGTCCTTTTTGAAGGAGAACATTATAGTTTGCCTAAATCAATGCCTGTAACGGCAGCAGTGCCGTCTCATGATAAAGGGATTTCCCTTGAAAAAGAAAATGATTCTCTGCATGTTAATGCTGAGAGGCCGGGAACTGATGAACTTTTATTGGATTTTGCAGGATTTCCGATTAAAAAAGTAGACGTTCAAGTAATTAAAGATTTCAAAGTCATTCCGGGAGGGCAATCCATTGGAGTTAAGCTGAATACGCTTGGTGTCCTGGTTGTCGGCCATCATCTGGTAGATACGGTTAAAGGGAAAAAATCACCCGGGGAACTGGCTAAGGTGCAGATTGGAGACATCATCACAGAAATTAATGGCCATGTCATCAAGAAAATGTCTGATGTAACTCCGTATGTACAAGCTGCCGGAGAAAAGGGAAAACCGCTGAACCTGGTCATCAGCCGCGAAAAGAAAACCATTAAAACTGCACTATATCCCTTAAAGGATAAAAATGAGGGTTCTTATAAACTGGGCCTTTATATCAGGGACTCTGCAGCGGGTATTGGCACCATGACCTTTTTTCATCCTGATTCAAAAAAATATGGGGCGCTTGGCCATGTGATTTCGGATATGGATACCAAGAAGCCTATTGTCGTGAAAGATGGGCAAATCGTGCGTTCGACAGTTACGTCGATAGAAAAAGGCAGCAATGGAGATCCGGGAGAAAAATTAGCCCGTTTTTCATCCAACAGGAAAATCATTGGAAATATAGTCAGGAACAGCCCTTTTGGCATTTTCGGCACGCTGAACGAACCAATGGGCAATGGAATAGCTGATAAACCGATTCCCATCACTTTATCACATGAAGTAAAAGAGGGGCCGGCGCAAATTTTGACGGTTGTGGACGGTTCTAAAGTGGAAGCATTTGATATTGAAATCGTGAGTACAATTCCTCAGAAGTTTCCGGCAACAAAGGGTATGGTTATTAAAGTGACTGACAAGGAGCTCCTTGAAAAAACAGGAGGAATTGTCCAGGGCATGAGCGGAAGCCCGATCATTCAAAAAGGCAGGCTAATCGGTGCCGTTACACATGTGTTCGTCAATGATCCAACAAGCGGATATGGAGTCCATATCGAATGGATGCTGAACGAAGCAGGTATCAATATCTATGATAAAGCAGTGAGCTATCCAAAGGCCAGCTGACTGCTGGAAAAAAAGGAGCTGAATGTCAGTTCCTTTTTTTGCTGTATATATTGCTGTCAGCGGTCCCTGGGAGCTTCCTCCGGAAAAAGACCTTTTCCAAAAGGTCCTTCTCTTAAGGTGTTTTTGTTGGGTCCACTGAGCCTAAGGAGCGAGACTCCTCCAAAAGGTGAGAACCCGCAGGCGCAGCCGGCTCACCGTCTGCCCCGCGGAAAGCGGGCATCTGAAGCAGAAATCAGCCACCTTGTTCCATAGCCTCAAAGTTTACGGAAACAGCTTTCAACAAAAAAGAATTCGGAAGCCTGATTTTTAAAAATGTGTTAAAATAAAGATAATTCGACAAATGGGATAAGGATTGACAAATATAGTCGAAAATAAGAGATATCACGAGAAAAATATTGATTAGGTATAATTTTTAGAAAAATAAAAGGAAATGAGTATCCATTGTCGAAAATTTCAATTACAATAGATTTAATATTATAGAAAAAATGACCAATTGTAGTTGAGGAGGAAATCAAAGGTGAAAAAAATCCAAGTTTGCATAGTTGATGATAATAGAGAACTTGTTGCTCTGCTCGAAGAATATATTTCGTCTCAGGAAGATATGGAAGTTGTCGGGGTGGCCCATAATGGACAGGATTGTCTTGGAATGCTCGAAGGGACGGATCCGGATATTTTGATTCTGGATATTATCATGCCGCATCTTGACGGGCTGGCCGTTTTGGAAAAGCTGCGTGAAATAAAGCGGGGCTCAATGCCGAATGTCATTATGCTTACTGCATTTGGGCAGGAAGATGTCACGAAAAAAGCAGTGGATCTCGGAGCATCTTACTTTATATTGAAGCCGTTTGATATGGAAAATCTTGCGAATCACATCCGCCAGGTGAGCGGGAATTCTGTGCAGATGACCGCGAAGCCATCGTTCAGCTACCGTTCCCAAAATGAGTCCAAGCCAAGAAATCTTGATGCAAGCATTACTAGCATTATCCATGAAATTGGTGTGCCGGCTCATATTAAGGGTTATTTATACCTTAGGGAAGCGATTTCCATGGTTTATAATGATATCGAACTGCTTGGCTCTATAACAAAAGTGCTTTATCCGGATATTGCCAAAAAATACAATACCACAGCGAGCCGTGTAGAACGGGCAATCCGCCATGCGATTGAAGTTGCTTGGAGCAGAGGGAACATTGATTCGATTTCTTCGCTGTTTGGCTATACAGTCAGTATGACTAAAGCAAAACCGACAAATTCAGAATTTATTGCCATGGTAGCTGATAAGCTTCGTCTGGAACATAAAGCTTCTTGAAAAGGCTAGGATAATGTTCTGGTGTAAACACATAGATGGAAAAATGATGATCTCAGGCTTGTTACTTTTACCCCGCTTCATTTCATCACCTTTTTTTCTGCAATCCATTACTTTCAGATATTTTTCAGGAAGCAGAGCCTCGCAGTTGATGAGGCTTTTTTTTATTATATAGCAACGTACGTTCTATTTACAATGATTATAGAGTGGTTATGTGCAGATTTTTTAAAATATTCTTAGTACTTTAATGAAATATATGGTAAACGAATTATTTTCTTTTATAATTATAGGAAGAAAGGACGAAAATATTTGCCGCGGAAAGGAATATATTCCTATGCTTATCGAAGAAAATGAACATTTGCTGATTGAAGAAGAAAATGATGTGATTTATATAACGGTCTTAAAAAAGGGTTTTTCACTTCTGGATATGAATCCGCTGCTCACGAAGCATCCGAGAATCCTTATCAGTCAATTTAAAGCATTGAGGGATGCAGCTGCTGAAGGAAAAGGGGAGAAAGTTGCAATTGGAGAGCTGAAGCCTGAGATAGATTGGAGCGTGTCCCCGGATTTAATGTCTGCCTCCATTCGTTTAAACTGCACGGAAAAAGATTTGGCGGAAAATTACGGAGACTATTTGTCCAAAATAATGGCTGCTCTACGTGAAAAAGGTATCGTTGAGGGCGTGTTAGCCGAGACACTAAGAAAGGGTTTGCTTGCACAACAGGATATCTTGATTGCTCAAGGCCTTGAACCTATTCATGGCAAAGATGCTGTCATCACATATTTTAAAAGGTCCGTGCGGAAACCTGCGATAAAAGAAGATGGAAAAGCGAATTACTATGATATGAGTTTTCTTGATGAAGTGAAAACAGGCGCTTGGCTCGGAGAAAAAATTCCGGTTACTGAAGGTGTGGCTGGAAGAAATATTTTGGGTGACTACATATATCCCAATAAAGGCGCAAACAAAAAATGCATGTATGATAAAGATACTGTTGGAGCTTTTAAAGAGGGAGACAAAATCGTCCTGCGGGCACTCAAGGATGGAGTCGTTGAATTTGAGGGCGGAAAAATCAAAGTAGGGAACCATCTCATCATTGAAGGTGATGTAGGTCCTGAAACGGGAAACATTGACTTCATCGGTTCTGTGACGGTAAAAGGAACGGTGATGGCTGGCTTTGCTGTCAGGGCGGAAAGGGATATTTCTGTTTTAAGTGAAATGGGTGTACATAATATTGATGAAATTGAATCAAGAAATGGTGATGTGTTTATCAAAGGAGGTATTTTCGGAGGCAGCAGATCTAAGATCAAAGCCTGCGGCAGCATATTTGTGAAACATAGCAATGATTGCATTTTGGAAGCTGGCGACAATATACATATCGGGTATTATTCTATTGGCAGCGACCTGAAGGCAAATAACATTATCACAGATGAGAAAAAAGGGAGATTAATCGGCGGGAGAGCTGAGGCGTATGGGAAGATTAAAGCAGCAGTGATAGGGAATATCCTTGAACGGAAAACAATTATTCAGGTAACCGGTTTTGACCGGAGTAAACTTATAGAAGAGCTGAACAGTCTTCTTCATTGTTATAAAGAGAAAATGGTGCGGTCGGAAAGCCTGAAAGTACGGCTTGAGGACATGGCGGGTGATGAGTCTGCGGAAGGGAAGGACTCAAGATGGGAACAAGTGCAAAGAGAATACGATGAAGTGATAGCGGAAATTTTTCAGTATGAAAAACAAAGAAAGTCCTTAATGGAAATTCTTGAAGCTAAGGGAGAAGGTGAAGTCACGATTGGGGAAAAAGCATTCCCCGATACGACACTTCAGATCAAAAGCTTAAGCAAAAGAATTCATCAAGCCACAAAGGGAACTTTTTACTGTCAGGACAACTCGATGCATTTTGAATAATTGCAGAAATTATTATGTTATGACCATATTTTTCATCTCCATTCATAGAAATAGGGTAAGCCTGTTTTTATGGAAGGGGATGTTTTTTTGACGCAAATTTTTGCACATAGAGGATCAGCGGGGACACATCCTGAAAACACGATGATTTCCTTTGAAGAAGCTTACCGGGCAGGGGCTGACGGCATAGAAATCGATGTTCAGCTGACAAAGGATGGGAAAGTTGCGGTTATTCATGACGAAAAACTGGACAGGACTACCAGCGGAAAAGGATATATAAAAGACAGCAGCATGGCTGAAATTAAACGGCTGAATGCAAGTCATAAATACACCGGGAAATATGGGAAAACGGCTGTGCCGGAGCTTGAGGAAGTACTGGACTTTCTTCGGGGCACGAATTTGATGTGCAATATTGAATTGAAAAACGGGGTATTTTTATATCCTGGCATGGAAGAAGCCGTTATCAAGCTGGTCAGAGCTTACAGGATGGAAGAAAGAATCATATTTTCATCATTCAATCACTACAGCCTGATTTATTGTCATAGGCTGGCACCTGAAATTGAAACAGCGCCGCTATACCGGGATGGGCTATTCATGCCTTGGATCTATGCGAGGGCAATTGGGGCAAAAGCGATGCATCCGTCTATAGCCTGTGCCCCGGATCCTATTATTGAAACGGCAATAAAAGAAGGAATCAAGACAAGGCCATATACAATCAATAGCGAGGATAAGATGAAGAGGCTATTTGAAATACGCTGCAGTGCTATTATTACAGACTACCCCGAAATCGCAGTAACACTCAAAAAAAATTACCAATGAAGCTAAAATTAGAGAAGCCCCATGCCAAAATGAAGGAAAAAAAGCCGGACTTATTACAAAATAAGTCCTGCTTTTTATATGTATTCCTGCCAGGGTGCTGATTAACACCCGGCCGCATGGGGTATTTCTGTGCTATTTGAATCGGGCAGTGACTTTTTTATTTTTCCTGTCACGATGCAGGATAAATCCGGCTATGAATCCGACGCCGGCGACCATAAGGATAAATCCGGTTAAGCATTGAAGCCAGAGAAAAGGAAACGGGAACTTTAAGATGCCAAACAGCATATCTCTCATAATGGCAATTCCATAGACTGCAAACAATCCGGGAATAAAAAGGATTAAAAAGGCTACCAATCGTCTCATAAAATATCCCTTCTTTGCTAAAAAAACTCTCATTCAAAATGATAAAGTATAAAAAAAAATTGTCAAGCTTGTTTTCATTGATTAAAATGAAGGAGAATACTATGAAAAATATTGCGCATTTTAGTTGATACTATGAAAGAAATTGCATACAGGCAGGAGGCTCTTTCTTTGCAAAAGGTTTTGTTAATCGGGGGAGGAAAAGAAGGCAACGCCATATTGAAGCTCCTCGCAGAAAGTGATGTTTTTCAGGTGGTCTGTGTAGCGGATATCAACCCGCAGGCTCCTGGCATAGTTGAAGCTGGCAGAATTGGCATTCCGTCTGCTTCTGACTGGAGAAGTGTCGAGGCCGATTCTTATGATATTATCATTGAAGCAGCTGGAAATAAACAGCTGGCAGATGAAATATACCAAGTTTCCAATGGCCGCAGCGTCCTTATTCCGGGTGAAGTGGCATCCATTCTTGCCAGGCTTTTCGAAGACAAAAGGGCGCTTATTCAGGAACTGGAAAAGGAAACCTCCAAGCACGATTCAATTTTCAATACACTTAATGACGGCATGATCGTCATTAATAAAGAGGGCTATATCACACTTTTTAACAAAAGTGCCGAAAAGATTACAGATTCCACGCGAGATAATGTGATTGGCAGGCATATTCTGGAGGTCATCCCGACAAGCCGTCTGCCGGTGATTATCCACACTAATCGCATGGAAGCCAATCAGGAGCAAATTCTGAACAACGGCCTGAAAATTATTACCACCAGGATGCCGCTGCTGGATGAAGATAATAACGTTATCGGCGCCTTTGCGGTATTTAAGGATATTACAGAAGCTGTGAACCTTGCAGAACAAGTTACTGATTTAAAAGAAATCCAGACCATGCTCGAAGCCATTATCCAATCAAGCGATGACGCTATATCTGTTGTGGATGAAGAGGGCAGGGGGCTTTTGATCAATCCTGCTTACACACGAATAACAGGCCTCAGCAGGGAACAGGTAATCGGACAGCCGGCAACTGCAGATATTTACGAGGGAGACAGCATGCATATGCAGGTGCTTGAAACGAGAAGGCCTGTGAGGGGCGTCAATATCCGTGTAGGCCCTAAACGCAGAGAGGTTATTGTTAATGTGGCTCCAATTATCGTGGATGGGCGGCTGAAAGGCAGTGTCGGGGTTATACATGATGTTTCGGAAATTCAAAAGCTTACCCAGGAATTAAATCGGGCTAGACAGATTATCCGCACACTGGAAGCTAAGTATACATTTGATGATATCATCGGAGAATCTGAAGAAATGAAGCTTCCGATCCAGCAGGCCAAGCTTTGTGCAAGAACGCCTGCAACCGTTCTTTTAAGAGGAGAATCTGGAACGGGCAAGGAGCTCTTCGCACATGCCATCCATAATGCGAGCGATAAAAAATATAATACTTTTGTCCGGGTGAATTGTGCAGCCATATCAGAGTCCCTTCTTGAAAGCGAGCTTTTTGGCTATGAAGAAGGTGCCTTTTCAGGCGCAAAAAGAGGCGGAAAAAAAGGCTTCTTTGAAGAAGCGAACAATGGCAGCATTTTTCTCGATGAAATAGGTGAACTCGCAGCCAATATCCAGGCTAAACTTCTGCGCGTTCTTCAGGAAAATGAAGTTGTCAGAGTCGGCGGCACGAAGCCTATTCCAATTAACGTCAGAGTGATAGCTGCCACAAACCTGAATCTGGAGAAGGCCATTGCAAATGGAAGCTTCAGGGAAGATTTATATTTCAGGCTGAACCGGATGCCCATTCATATTTCGCCGCTGCGAAGCCGGAAGGAAGACATCGGGGAACTTTGCGGCCGACTCATCCAGAAAATCAACCAGGAATATGGCAGGAATATTGAGGGGATTACTGATGATGCCATTAAAAAATTAAAGCAATATAACTGGCCGGGCAATGTCAGGGAGCTTGAAAATGTTCTTGGCCGGACCATTATTTTTATGAAGCTTAATGAAATGGTCATTGATGAAAAGCATATACCGGATTTTCTTGAAAGTGACGATGACACCGCATCCATTCAAAAAGGAATAAAACCGCTACAGAATTCAGAAAAGGCCACACTGGCTGAGGTTATGGATCAGTTTGAGAAACAGACGCTCATGGAAGCGCTGAGAGAACACGGAGGCAATAAAACAAATACTGCAAAGACTCTTGGAATATCAATCAGAAATTTGTATTATAAAATGGAAAAGTACCACCTTGAAAATTTTAGCGTGCAATAATTTGCAAAACATGCAAGAAATTTCAGGTTATGATATGTTTATGAAGTCTGCAATGCTTGTTAAAAAGGATTTTATGATTTGGCACGCATCTTGCATATAAGTTATGTGTGAGGTAATCTTTATATCACTAGGAAGGCTCTGCTGCAGATTGGCAATAAGGCGCGGTGCTCCTTCTATGGGGAACTCTCGCATGTCCGGAGGTACGGAGCCTATCCGTCCGCAGAAAGAGAGTGCCTATACACAATGTCAGGAGAGGCTGGCGATGGGCAGGCAGGGAATTAGCCTTTTGTTATGCCCGCCATCATGACGTAGCCGTGAGACGATACATAAAAGCCATGCAATAATCTGCACAGCTTTCTTTAAGCTTAACGTACATGATATTCACTCTCTGGCACAAATATGCTTATGCTTATTCAAAGGACCTGACAGGGATTTCCCTGCTTGCGTGTGAAAAAGCAAAGCAGCCAATCAAATAAACTGCATCTTTTGGGGAGGATTTTTTAAATGGAAATTTTTCAATATCTGGAGAAGTACGATTACGAACAGCTTTTGTTTTGCCAGGATAAACAATCAGGGTTAAAAGCCATTATTGCCATTCATGATACCACTCTGGGACCTGCACTTGGCGGCACACGCATGTGGACTTATGCATCAGAGGATGCGGCCATTGAGGATGCCCTGCGCCTTGCGAAAGGGATGACATACAAAAATGCAGCAGCAGGATTGAATCTTGGAGGCGGAAAGACGGTCATCATCGGCGATCCGCGCAAAGATAAAAATGAAGAAATGTTCCGTGCGTTCGGAAGATATATCCAAGGCTTAAATGGCCGCTATATCACTGCTGAGGATGTCGGCACAACTGTAGCTGATATGGACCTTATCCATGAGGAAACCGATTTTGTTACAGGCATCTCGCCTGCATTCGGCTCTTCAGGCAATCCGTCCCCTGTAACAGCTTACGGGGTGTACAGAGGAATGAAGGCTGCTGCTAAAGAAGCATTTGGAACTGATTCTCTTGAAGGGAAGGTCATTGCCGTTCAGGGAGTTGGAAATGTTGCATACAACTTGCTGCGCTACCTGCACGAAGAAGGAGCTAAGCTGATTGTAACGGATATCAATGCAGAGTCTGTAAAAAGAGCTGTTGACGAATTCGGTGCAAAAGCTGTAGATCCTGATGAAATTTATGGAGTGGAATGTGACATTTATGCTCCTTGTGCTCTTGGAGCGGTAATTAACGATGAAACCATTTCAAAAATTAAAGCTAAGGTTATTGCAGGAGCTGCAAACAATCAGCTGAAGGATACCGCGCATGGAGACCAGATTCATGAAATGGGAATTGTCTATGCACCTGATTACGTAATTAATGCCGGCGGAGTTATTAATGTTGCCGATGAACTATATGGCTATAACCGAGAGAGAGCCCTTAAAAAGGTTGAAGGCGTTTATGCGAGCATTGAAAAAGTTATCGAAATTGCCAAGCGTGACTCCATCCCTACTTATTTAGCGGCTGACCGCATGGTTGAAGAAAGAATTGAGCGGATGAGAAACTCCCGCAGCCAATTCCTTCAAAACGAAAAAAACATATTGAATCGCCGTAAATAACCGGAATAGTTCTTTAGCTTGAAGGTCTTGCTGAAGCATTAGCTATACGGACCTGGAAAATACGCTGCTGTGAATTAGAAGGCTGACCATGAAGATGAGTCAGCCTTTTTACGGAATCCTGTTTGCGGAACAGGAGGGCCCACTTTAGAAACAATTTTTGTTTTCGGATGGGTTCATTTTGCATCTATATTGCGTTTGGAGGGTCGGAAGGTGCCTGAAACAAGACATCGGATTCTGGTGATTAATCCGGGTTCCTCTTTCACGAAAATTGGTGTTTTTGAAAACGAAAGATCTGTTATGGACCGGACGGTTTTACATGATGCCGGCTCCTTTCGGGAAAATGAGGCTATTGCTGCCCAATATGGGTTTAGAAAGAAGGCCATTTTAGAAACACTTGATGAAGAGGGTATCAACCTTTCCAAATTCCATGCCGTTTGCGGACGCGGCGGGCTTTTAAGAGCAATTGAAGGCGGCACCTACCTGGTGAACGAGGAAATGCTGGCGGACTTGAAATCGGGATTTAATGGACAGCATGTTTCTAATCTGGGAGGCATTTTAGCATTTGAAATTGCAGACGGTTTGAATATCCCTGCCTTTATCGTGGATCCCGTTGTAGTCGATGAGATGGAGCCGGCTGCCAGATTTTCAGGATTTCCTTTAATTGAGAGAAAGAGCATATTTCATGCGCTCAATCAAAAGGCGGCTGCAAGAAAAGCGGCAGCAGAAAAGAAAAAGAAGTACGAAGACCTCCAATTGATTGTAGCCCACATGGGACAGGGAGGCATTACCGTCGGGGTACATAAAAAAGGGAAAGTCATAGATGTCAATAATGGCCTGGACGGCGATGGGCCATTTACGCCGGAACGCCCTGGAACTGTTCCGGCCGGTGATTTAATCAGGCTCTGCTTTTCGGGAAATTATTCCTGCAAGGAGATGATGGAGCTTTTAACACAGAAAAGCGGGCTTTTTGGCTACCTTGGCACAAGCAATCTTTCAAAAGCGGAAAAGATGGGTGAATGCGGCGACAAACAGGCAGAAGCTGTTTATGAGGCCATGGCCTATCAGGTTGCCAAAGAAATCGGTGCCGCAGCTGCCGTGCTTTCAGGCCAGGTCGACGCCATCGTTTTAACAGGAAGCCTTGCTTATGAAAAGGGCTTTTCAGGAGCCATTTCCGGGAGGGTGAGCTGGATAGCAGATGTCTTTGTCCATCCAGGGGAAAATGATATGCAGGCACTTGCCGAAGGCTCTCTCAGGATTTTAAGATCAGAGGAAGAAGCAAAGAGATACCCAGACTGCACGTCCATTAGTGCGGAGGAAATCCCGGGGCTTTACTTCGGATGAAGGCAGAATGCAGAAAAATACAGTGATCAAATCAATGATTCTAAAATCAAAGTATATGCAGGAGGCTTTATAATATGGCTGAAGAATATGATCTTGTCATACTTGGCGGAGGGACGGGCGGTTATGTAGCCGCTATCCGTGCAGCGCAGCTTGGGCTTAAAACAGCTGTTGTAGAAAAAGGTAAGCTTGGCGGGACATGCCTTCACAGAGGGTGCATCCCATCCAAAGCGCTGCTAAGAAGTGCAGAAGTATACAGCACTTCAAAGAACAGTGAAGAATTCGGTGTAGTGACAGGTGAAGTGAGCCTGAATTTCCTAAAGGTCCAGGAGCGCAAAAACAAAATTGTCGAGCAGCTTCATAAAGGAGTTCAGCATCTGATGAAACAAGGTAAAATCGATGTATTTGAGGGAACAGGCAGAATCCTTGGACCATCCATTTTCTCTCCGCTTCCCGGCACGGTATCCGTTGAAATGAACAATGGCACAGAAAATGAAATGCTTATCCCAAAAAATGTGATTGTGGCAACAGGATCAAGGCCAAGGACACTTCCCGGACTTGAAATCGACGGCAATCTGGTGCTTACCTCAGAGGAAGCCCTTCAGCTTGAAAGCCTGCCGGCATCCATGATTATTGTTGGAGGCGGGGTCATCGGGATAGAGTGGGCATCCATGCTGAATGATTTTGGTGTGGAAGTGACAGTCATTGAGTATGCAGACCGAATCCTGCCGCTTGAGGATAAGGAAATTTCAAAAGAAATGCAGCGGCTATTAAAGAAAAAAGGCATAACCTTTGCAACTGGAGCTAAAGTGCTTCCTGAAACGCTGAAAAAAGACGGCAATGTGGTCATTTCGGCTGAAATGAATGGCGGTACGAAAGAGTTCACTGCAGATAAGATGCTCGTCTCTGTCGGAAGGCAGGCAAATGTGGAAGGCATAGGACTTGAAAATACGGATATCCAGCTGGAAAAGGGCTATATCGCCACAAACACCATGTTCCAGACGAAAGAATCCCATATCTACGCGATTGGCGATTGCATTGGCGGCCTGCAGCTTGCCCATGTTGCCTCCCATGAAGGTATTACGGCTGTTGAGCATATAGCCGGGGAAAATCCGCATCAAATGGATTACAGCTTGGTCTCTAAGTGTATCTATTCAAGCCCGGAGGCTGCCAGTGTAGGTTATACAGAAGAAGAAGCAATAGCCAAAGGCTTCACAGTCAAAAAGGGGAAATTCCCGTTTAAGGCGATAGGTAAAGCCTTGGTATTTGGTGAATCAGACGGATTTGTCAAGATTATCGCCGATGAGAAAACCAATGACATCCTTGGTGTTCACATGATCGGCCCGCACGTGACAGATATGATATCTGAAGCAGGGCTTGCTAAGGTGCTGGATGCAACTCCTTGGGAAGTTGCCCATACCATCCATCCTCATCCGACATTATCGGAGGCAATCGGAGAAGCGGCACTCGCTGTGGAAGGCCTGGCCATCCACGCTTGATGTTTTGTGTGCCTTTTGGCGCATCTGCAATACCTGGGAAATGTTTGATGTCCAGCTTAGCGGGTCTTCCCGGAAGGCTGGATTGCAGCTCATCGGAGTAAACGAGATATAAAGAATTTTTCTATTAAATTTTAACCTGTCAGGAGGGTTATATGATGGTTGAAAATCGTCATAAAGAGTTAGGCCTAAGCAATGAAACGGTGCTGGAAATGTATGAAACCATGCTGCTTTCCCGCCGTATTGATGAAAGAATGTGGCTATTAAACCGTTCAGGAAAAATACCTTTCGTAATTTCCTGCCAGGGGCAGGAAGCGGCCCAGGTTGGCGCTGCTTTTGGCCTTGACCGGAATAAGGACTATGTTCTTCCTTATTACCGTGATGTAGGTGTTGTGCTTGCATTCGGAATGACAGCAAAGGACTTGATGCTGTCAGGGTTCGCGAAAGCAGAAGACCCTAACTCAGGCGGACGCCAGATGCCTGGACATTTCGGACAGAAGAAAAACCGGATTGTAACTGGATCCTCTCCTGTTACTACACAGGTTCCTCATGCTGTTGGAATTGCCCTTGGAGGCAAAATGGAAGGCAAGGACCTGGTAAGTTTTGTTACGTTTGGCGAAGGTTCATCCAATCAGGGTGATTTCCATGAAGGAGCCAACTTTGCCGGAGTCCACAAGCTTCCAGTCATTTTTATGTGTGAAAATAATAAATATGCCATTTCTGTCCCAATCGAAAAGCAGCTTGCATGCGAAAATGTATCTGATCGTGCAATTGGGTACGGAATGCCGGGAATAACTGTAGACGGAAATGATCCTCTTGAAGTATATGCAGCAGTAAAGGAAGCGGCTGACCGCGGACGCCGCGGAGAAGGACCCACTTTGATTGAAACAGTTTCATACCGCTTCACACCGCATTCAAGTGATGATGATGACCGCAGCTACCGTGCTCCAGATGAAGTAGCTGAAGCAAAAACGAAGGATCCGGTCATTATGTTTGGCGCCTACTTAAAAGAAACAGGCGTGTTAAATGATGAATTGGAAAAGCAAATAAATGATAAAGTCATGGAAATCGTAAATGAAGCAACAGACTATGCAGAAAATGCACCATATGCAGATGCAGAGTCAGCTTTTAATTACGTCTATGCAGAGAAATAGGGGGAAGTAAAATGCCGGTAATTTCTTATATAGATGCTGTTACGATGGCGATTAGAGAAGAAATGGAAAGAGACTCCCGCGTCTTTGTACTTGGAGAGGATGTCGGGAAAAAGGGCGGCGTGTTCAAAGCAACAAACGGGCTGTACGAGCAATTCGGCGAACAGCGTGTAATGGATACGCCCCTTGCTGAATCAGCGATTGCAGGAGTTGGAATCGGTGCAGCCATGTATGGAATGAGGCCGATTGCAGAAATGCAGTTCGCAGATTTTATCATGCCTGCCATAAACCAGATCATTTCAGAGGCAGCGAAAATCCGCTACCGCTCGAATAATGACTGGACATGCCCGATTGTGGTCCGTGCTCCTTATGGCGGCGGTGTTCATGGAGCGCTTTACCATTCACAATCTGTTGAATCCATTTTTGCCAATACTCCTGGCCTTAAGGTTGTTATGCCTTCTACACCTTATGATGTGAAGGGTTTATTAAAAGCAGCAATCCGGGATGAAGATCCTGTCCTGTTTTTTGAACATAAACGGGCATATCGCCTGATTAAGGGAGAAGTGCCAGCTGATGACTATGTGCTTCCTATCGGGAAAGCAGATGTGAAACGCGAGGGAGATGACATTACAGTCATTACATATGGTTTATGTGTGCATTTTGCGCTTCAGGCAGCTGAAAAATTAGCCAGCGACGGAATTTCTGCGCATGTTCTTGATCTGCGTACAATATATCCGCTTGATAAGGAAGCAATTATTGAAGCGGCTTCCAAAACCGGAAAAGTGCTGCTTGTTACAGAGGATAACAAAGAGGGAAGCATCATCAGTGAAGTTTCTGCCATAATTGCGGAAAATTGCCTATATGATCTTGATGCGCCAATCATGAGGCTTGCAGGACCTGATATCCCGGCGATGCCTTATGCACCGACCATGGAGAAACACTTCATGGTTAATCCGGAAAAAGTAGAAAAAGCAATGAGAGAGCTAGCTGAATACTAATATCATTCCTAAAAGGAGGTCAATGCATTGGCTATCGAGCAAATGAAAATGCCCCAGCTTGGCGAAAGTGTAACAGAAGGAACAATCAGCAAGTGGCTGGTTAAACCCGGTGACCATGTCAATAAATATGATCCAATTGCTGAGGTAATGACAGATAAGGTAAATGCCGAAGTGCCTTCTTCCTTTACAGGCACGATTAAGGAATTAAAGGCAGAGGAAGATGAGACCCTTGCAGTCGGCGAAATCATCTGTACGGTAGAAACAGAGGAATCAGGCGATAATGGATCTTCTGTACCAGCCCAAGCAGAACAGGCACCTGTTAAAGAAGCTGCTGCCCCTGTTTCCGGCGGACAAGCAAAAGCCAGATATTCACCAGCTGTTTTGAAGATCTCACAGGAAAATGGCATTGATCTGTCCCAAGTGTCAGGCACAGGAAAAGACGGACGTATTACCCGTAAGGATTTAATGAATATTATTGAATCCGGAAATATTCCTGCTGCTGCTGCCGAGTCAGGTCCAGAGTCAAAAGCAGCTTCAGATATTGCCGCACCACAGGCCGCTCCTCAGGCAGCAATCAAGCAAGCTCCAGATCGTGTCCGTACAGAGCAGGCTTCTGTGCCCGTTTCACATGGAGATAAGGAAATTCCTGTAACAGGCATCAGAAAAGCCATTGCAGCCAATATGCTGAAGAGCAAGCACGAGGCGCCTCATGCGTGGACAATGGTAGAAGCAGATGCAACCAATCTTGTCGCATACCGTGATTTGCGAAAAGCTGAATTCAAGCAAAAAGAAGGCTACAACCTTACCTATTTTGCTTTCTTTGTAAAAGCTATTGCACAGGCTCTTACGGAATTCCCTCAAATCAATTCGATGTGGGCAGGAGACAAAATCATCCAAAAGAAAGACATCAATATTTCAATTGCTGTCGCGACAGAAGATGCCTTGTTTGTTCCTGTCATCAAAAATGCGGATGAAAAAACAATCAAGGGTATTGCACGCGAAATCACAGAATTAGCGCAAAAAGCCAGAACAGGAAAACTGAAGGCTGATGAAATGCAGGGCGGCACGTTCACGGTGAATAATACCGGTTCATTTGGTTCTGTACAATCGATGGGGATTATTAACCATCCTCAGGCAGCGATTATTCAAGTGGAATCCATTGTGAAACGTCCAGTAGTGATTAATGGCATGATTGCTATACGCGATATGGTTAATCTTTGCTTATCTCTTGATCACCGTGTGCTGGATGGACTTGTTTGCGGAAGATTCCTGGCTAGGGTCAAGGAGATTATCGAAAACATTTCCAGTGAGAATACTTCTATTTATTGATTGATTCATGCATGTAAACGCCGGCTTATGCCGGCGTTTTTTTTTTGGAATTACTGAACATCAATAAAAGCATTTCAAAATAAAACCCTATTCCATTTTTTTTGATAGTTAAATATGTTAGAATATTGATATTATTCATGTATCTAAAAGGAGGGCAGTTTTCTTGTCCATACTGACTGAGCGTTCGCTCTGTATGCTCCAATGGAGAAAGCAGATTTAATGCTGTATGGAAAAAAGAAAGCGATTACAATGGATCTGAAAAATGTTAAACATCTGTCATTTCCCGAAGCTTCCTTTCAGAAATGGAAGGAAGCTATAGAAGAAAGTTTAAAAGGAAAAAGCATCGATCGCTTACAGACCCTTACATCTGAAGAAATTGCCCTGCACCCCCTTTACACAGCGGAAAACAGCACAAGAGAGGAATGGCCGGGGCTCTATCCTTATACAAGAGGCATTTCGGCTGCAGGCTACCGTGAACAGGAATGGCTTGTATGCCAGCCTGTTTCCGGCACAAGCAGAGGAGAGGCAAACCGCAGGATACAGGAAGCCCTGAAAAGGGGTCAAAACGCCATATTCTTTTCAGCAGATATGCTTCCAGGCAGCATAGAAGAAGCAAACGAGCTTTTTAACAATCTGCTTTTGACGGAGATTCCGATTTTTTTGGATGTATCGGGCAAGCAAAACCAGTTTTTCTCCTTGCTGAATGATTACTGCAAACAGTCTTCCATTGATTCGGGCGAGCTTAGCGGTGTCATGGCAGAGGATTTAATAGCAGAATGGGTTGTGAACGGAAAGATTCCAGAATATCCGGAATTATATTTTAAACGCTGGTTCTCTGCAATCAAGGAGGCCCAAGAACGTTTTCCGGATGTAAAAACCATTCTCATAAAATCACCAGTCTTCCATAACGGGGGGGCGAATGCTGTGCAGGAGCTTGCTTTATCGCTTTCTTCAGCCGTCAAATATTTGGAGGAAGGGCAGAAGCAGGGACTATCCCTGTTTGAAATCACTTCTAAAATGGTATTCTCCTTTTCATTGGATTCCAATTATTTTATGGGCATTGCGAAGCTGCGTGCCGCCCGCCGTCTGTGGGCCATATTGTCAGAAGCGTACGGAGCGCCGGGTGACTGGTTTAAAATGCATATTCATGCTGTTACTTCCGAGGTTACTGAAACACTGTATGACCGTTATGTTAATGTTCTCAGGACGGCGGGCCAGGCCTTTTCTGCAGCAATTGGCGGCATCCAATATCTTCAGGTTCACCCATATGACCATGTTCAGGGGAATTCCGGGGAATCAGCAGAGAGAATCGCCCGCAATATCCAGAATATTTTGAAGGAGGAAACGCATATTACATCTGCTGCCGATCCCGCAGGAGGTTCATGGTATGTTGAGCAATTGACAAATGAACTGTCGGATAAAGCATGGAGGAAATTTCTGCAGATCGAGCAATCAGGAGGAATTCTCCAAGGGTTGCTGACAGGAAGGATCCAAGGGGAAATCAGGGATGTTTATGAGAAAAAAAGGCTTCAAGTTGAATTACGGAAGGATAGTCTGATAGGGACAAATGTCTATCCTGATCCGGGAGACCATGCATTGACCCCTGGCAAGATTGACATTTCTTATCTGGAGACGGATTCTGCCTTCGTTGATATAGAACCAATCAAAACAGTGCGCCTGTCTGCCGGGTTTGAACAGCTAAGGCTTCGAAGCAACAAACATAGTCAGAAGACCGGACATCCGCCAGTGATGGGGATAATCTGCCTGAAGGATCAAAAAACCCATAAACCCCGCCATGATTTTATTGCAGCACTGGCAGCTTCAGGGGGAATTGAAGTTTCTGCGAGCGCCGGCCTTCATTCCGCTGAAGAGGCAGCCTCATTTGTGAAAAATACTAATCTGCCGGTCTATTGCCTGTGCGGAAGCGATGACAGTTATCAGGAGCTTGGGCTGCAAATACTCCAAGAAATTAAAAGAGAGTATCCCAAAAAGAGGATGTATGTGGCCGGATTGCAGACAGGGGACGCTTTTGAGGCGCTGGCAGGGGCCGGTGCGGACTATCTTTATAAGGGAATAAACGCGGCAGCTATTTTAACACAATTGCTTAAAGAGCTGGGAGTGAATGAAGATGATAAAGCCTGACTTTTCCAAAGTTAACCTTTCCCAAACAGCTGTAGAAGGCTCAAGAAAAGAATGGAAAATGAAAGCGGAAGAAGCTGTAAATGCCCAAATTGAAGATTTGCTTTATGAAACAAATGAAAAAATCTCCATTAAACCTTTATATGAAACTATGGATTCCGAAAACCTTGAGCATATGAATGGTTTTCCCGGTATTGCGCCATATACAAGAGGCCCTTATCCCTCCATGTATGTGAACCGCCCATGGACAGTCAGGCAGTATGCGGGCTTTTCTACGGCAGAGGAATCGAATGCCTTTTATCGGCGCAACCTTGCCATGGGGCAAAAAGGGCTCTCGGTTGCTTTTGATTTAGCAACCCACAGGGGATACGATTCCGATCATCCCAGGGTCGTAGGTGATGTTGGAAAAGCTGGTGTGGCAATAGACTCCATTCTTGATATGAAGAGGCTCTTTGATGGGATTCCCCTGGATAAAATGTCAGTTTCCATGACCATGAACGGCGCTGTTCTCCCTATTCTCGCGTTTTATATTGTAACGGCGGAGGAACAGGGAGTCACCCAGGAGAAGCTGTCAGGAACGATCCAAAATGACATATTAAAAGAATATATGGTCCGCAATACGTATATATATCCTCCTGAAATGAGCATGAAAATCATTGCGGATATATTCGAGTATACGTCAAAATATATGCCAAAGTTCAATAGCATCAGTATATCTGGATATCATATGCAGGAAGCTGGTGCCCCAGCAGATATCGAACTTGCCTATACACTGGCTGACGGGCTGGAATATGTCCGCACAGGGATGAAGGCAGGAATTGACATAGACTCATTCGCTCCCCGGCTGTCTTTCTTTTGGGGTGTTGGAATGAATTATTTCATGGAAGTGGCAAAAATGAGGGCTGCCCGCTTTATCTGGGCAAAGCTGATGAAGCAGTTTAACCCGCAAAATCCTAAATCCATGGCACTTCGGACACATTCGCAGACCTCTGGATGGAGCCTGTCCCAGCAGGATCCTTTTAATAATGTAACCCGCACGCTGCTTGAAGCCCACGCAGCAGCTCTTGGGCATACACAGTCACTGCATACAAATGCACTTGATGAAGCCATTGCGCTGCCTACCGACTTTTCTGCAAGAATCGCCAGGAATACTCAGCTCTTTCTTCAGGAGGAAACTGGTATTACTAAGGTGATTGATCCATGGGCAGGTTCATATTATCTGGAATCCTTGACAAATGGATTGATTGAACGGGCATGGGAGCATATTGAAGAAATAGAAGCACTCGGGGGAATGGCTAAAGCGATTGAAACTGGACTGCCCAAAATGAGAATCGAAGAAGCCGCAGCAAAACGGCAGGCAAAAATTGATTCAGGACAGGAAACCATTGTAGGAGTAAATAAATACCGCCTTGAAAAAGAAGATCCGATTGAAATTCTCGAAATTGATAATACGGCTGTACGCGAAAGCCAAATCAGAAAACTTGAATCTTTAAAACTAGCAAGGGACGAAGAAGAAGTCCATATGGCTTTGAAGCAGCTTGCAGATGCAGCAGCAAGCGGAAGGGGCAATCTGCTGGAATTCGCTGTCCAGGCAGCACGAAGCAGGGCTACACTTGGAGAGATTTCTGATGCGGTTGAAAAAGCGGCAGGGCGGCATAAAGCGGCAATCCGTTCGATCAGCGGTGTATACAGCGCAGCCTATTCCCAAAATGCAGATATGGAAGAAGTACAGGAAATGACAAGGGAATTCATGGAGAATGAGGGAAGGCGCCCAAGGCTGCTAATGGCAAAAATGGGGCAGGATGGCCATGACCGCGGAGCAAAGGTTGTATCAACAGCATTCGCTGATTTAGGGTATGATGTCGATATTGGCCCGCTTTTCCAGACTCCGGAGGAAACAGCTCTCCAAGCTGTTGAAAATGATGTGCACGCAATCGGAATGAGCTCGCTTGCAGCTGGCCATAAAACCTTACTGCCGCAGCTTGTCAGTGAATTAAAGAAACTGGGCAGAGAAGATATTGTGGTCATTGTGGGAGGCGTCATACCTGCCCAGGATTATGATTTCCTTCTGCAAAACGGAGCTTCGGCTATTTTTGGCCCTGGAACGGCCATCCCGCAATCAGCAAAAATGGTCCTGCAGGAAATCTACCGCCGCCTCGGCTATGAGGAAGTGGCGGAATAATGCCAGATCATAAACCTGAATGGAAGGATGAAAACAGCCAGGAAGGATTTGCTTCTTCTTATATAAAAGGAAAAGAGGCTGTTTCAGACAATGACAGCAGCAGGCCGGGGAAATTCAAGAAAAAACAGGAGAAGCCTGAAGATCTTGATGAGCTGAAAGCGGGAATACTGGCAGGGGACCGTGCAAGTCTTGCCAAAGCCATCACTCTTTGTGAAAGCAATGCTTCCAGGCATTTTGAAACGTCACAAAAACTTCTCCAGTCCATTCTTCCTTTTACAGGAAATTCATTGCGGATAGGAATTACAGGTGTGCCCGGAGCCGGGAAAAGCACATTCATCGAAGCGTTAGGAATGTTCTTATGTGAAAAAGGCATGAATGTGGCAGTCTTGGCCGTTGATCCAAGCTCTTCTGTAAATGGAGGAAGTATTTTGGGTGATAAGACGAGGATGGAGGAGCTCTCGAGAAACAAAAGAGCCTTCATCCGCCCTTCCCCGTCAGGCGGCACTCTCGGCGGCGTGCACCGCAAAACCCGGGAAACCATGCTCATGTGCGAGGCTGCCGGATTTGATGTCATCCTGGTCGAAACAGTGGGTGTCGGGCAGAGCGAAACAATTGTCAGGGACATGGTGGATTTTTTCATGCTGCTTGTTCTGACTGGAGCGGGGGACGAGCTCCAGGGAATGAAAAAAGGAATATTGGAGCTTGTTGATGCCATTATTGTCAATAAAGCAGATGGTGATAATAAAAAAGCAGCCCAGCGCACAAAAATGGAATACAGCCGGATCCTTCATTTTCTGCAGCCTGCTACACAAGGCTGGGAAGCGAAAGCCTGCACCTGCTCATCTCTAACCGGGGAAGGAATTAATTCCATCTGGGAAATGGCCGGACAGTTTGCCGGAGATGCCAAAAAAACGGGTGTGTTTTTTGAACGAAGAAGAATGCAGTCCAAGCAATGGCTTTATGCCCTCATTAATGATAACCTGCATGATTTTTTTTACAGAGATGAAGGAGTAAAAAATCTGCTCCCTGTAATTGAAAACCAGGTCATGTCAGGCAGCAAAACCATTGCAGCGGGAGTACAGGAAATTTTCCATGTGTTCTTTGAAGGCAATTTTCATAAAAAATAGCAAAAAAAAGGGATAGCAGCATCTGCTATCCAAGGTCAGGAATTAGGGGTGTCACGATTACATTTTACTTATTCCCGATATTCGCCATGTTAAACCGATTATTTATCAAAGCTGATATATTGAATCCATACAGGTAAGTTGATAAAATAAGAGTGTATAGTTAAACTTGGAAGGAGAATTATTATGAGCATGGATTTCAATATTTTTATGAATGATGTTGTAAAACAAGCCCGCGATGAAATTAAAAACGCTGGATATACAGAATTAAAGACACCTGAGGATGTTGAATCTGCATTTTCACAAAAGGGAACGACCCTTGTTATGGTAAATTCAGTCTGCGGCTGCGCAGGAGGAATTGCAAGGCCAGCGGCTGCTCACTCCGTTCATTATGATAAGCGCCCGGATCACCTGGTAACTGTATTTGCAGGACAGGATAAAGAGGCAACGGAAAAAGCGAGAGCCCATTTTGAAGGCTATCCGCCATCTTCCCCATCTTTTGCACTGCTGAAAGATGGCCAATTTGTTACCATGATCGAAAGACACGAAATTGAAGGCCATGACCCAATGAGTGTTGTGAATAAGCTGCAAGGATACTTCGAGCAATACTGTGAAGAAGTATAAAAATTAAGAGATCCGATGATTCGGGTCTTTTTTTGTGCTCATTTCTTAAAAGTTGTTACTTTTTAATGTATTTTGTGGGGCAATCCCATTGTTAAGTCAGGTTGATTGGAGAGTAAGGTGCGAGACTCCTGCGGGAAGGGGAGACCCCGCAGGAACAGCCGAGGAGGCTCAGCGCCTGCCCCGCGGAAATGAGTAGAAATCAACCACCTTGTTCCATAGCAACAAAGTTTAAGAAAACAGTCTTTTTTATGAAGAATTATCAGTAAACGCTTTCTTATAATCATTAAATATACATAAATAATTAAGGATAATAGTTTAAAATATTATTTTTATGAATAATATTGCATAAAAATTTATATGTGTTAAAATACATTTTATCGTATAGTTATTAAAAAATAATCAAACAGAAAATTATCGGAGGAAATCATCATGAGTATAAAAAGAAAACTTGGACTCTTGCTATCTATTATTTTGCTGGCTGGTGCTCTTGCTGCCTGCGGAACATCCGGAAACAAGGATGGAGCAAACAGCAGCGGAGGGAAGACACTTACAATGGCAACTTCTGCGGATTATCGGCCATTTGAATATGTGGAAACATCCACAGGAGATGAAATTAAAGGCTTTGATGTAGATTTGGCTAAGTTAATTGCTAAAAAACTTGGCTACACAATAACTGTTAAGGACATGGATTTTAATGGACTGGTGCCGGCCCTTCAAAACAAACAGGCCGACTTCGTCATGGCAGGTATGACTCCAACCCCTGACAGAAAAAAGAGTGTAGACTTCAGTGATGTTTATTACACGGCGAATCACATGATTGTTGCGAAAAAAGACAGCAATATCAAAACTCCTCAGGATTTAAAAGGAAAGACAGTAGGCGTCCAGCTTGCTTCCATCCAGGAGGGCATCGCATCAGACCTTGTGAAAAAGGATAAAATCAGCCTGAAGATAGAAAAAAGAAACCGAATTCCAGAATTAGTGGAGGAAATAAAAGCAGGCCGCTTTGATGCTGCCATCATCGAGGATACAGTTGCGAAAGGTTACCTGAAAGGCAACAAAGACCTGACAGGAAACGTGATAAAAACAGCCCAGAATGGGGCAGGATCTGCTATTGCTTTCCAAAAGGGAAGCAAGCTGACTGATAAATTCAATAAAGAACTAAAGAAGCTGCAGGATGATGGAGAAGTGAAAAAGCTTGTCATAAAATGGTTTGGAGATCAAGCTTCAAAATAATTTGAGCTTTCCACTGGTGAAGCGTCCAGAAAGCATCATGCCTTCTGGACGTTTTTCCGCGCTTGTCCCTTATTTACGGGCTATGGATAGATTAATAGGAAAGGGCGAAGAACATGAATCTTGATTTTAAAAGCATTATGCCGTCCCTCCCATATATTTTGGGAGGCATATCAACAACGATAAAAGTAGTCATCGTTGCTGCAATTATTGGTTTTGTACTTGGGATACTATTATCTCTATTAAAAATAAGCAAAATTAAAATTTTAAATTGGATTGCTGATTTTTATACCTCGATTTTCCGGGGAACACCGCTCGTTCTTCAGCTGATGCTCATTTACTTCGGTTCGCCTCAGCTGTTTGGCGTGCAGATTGAAGCCTATGAAGCTGCATTTTTATCATTCGGATTGAATTCAGCAGCATATATCTCAGAAATTATCCGCGGGGGCATACTCGGCGTGGACAAAGGCCAAAGAGAAGCGGCTTTGGCACTGGGAGTTCCCTACAGAAGCATGATGCTTAATATCATACTCCCGCAGGCAATTAAAAATATCCTGCCAGCGCTAATGAATGAATTGATTTCTTTGACCAAGGAATCAGCGGTGGTAACGACCATTGGACTTGGAGACATTATGAGGCGCGCCTATATTGTCGGCGGGGAAAAGTATAAGTTTTTTGAGCCCATCCTATTTGCCGGGGTCATCTATTATGTAATGGTCATGATTCTTACAATCATCGGAAAAGTAATTGAAAGGAGGATGAGGCGCAGTGATTAAAGTTGAAAATCTCCGTAAAAGCTTTGGAAAGCTTGATGTGCTCAAAGGCATAAGCACAACAGTGAAAGAAGGAGAAGTTGTCGCAATCATCGGTCCATCCGGCTCAGGGAAATCGACCTTTTTAAGATGCATGAATCTCCTTGAACAGCCGACAGAAGGCACCATTACCATTAACGGAATGGAAGTCACGGATAAAAAAACCAATATTATGAAGGTGCGTGAAAATGTTGGCATGGTCTTTCAGCATTTTCAGCTCTTCCCGCATAAAACAGTCATGGAGAATCTGACATATGCTCCTATGAAGGTTAAAAAATTGTCCAAAAGCGAGGCAGAAGGAAAGGCAATGGAGCTTTTGAAAACTGTAGGCCTTTCGGATAAGGCAAATGAATATCCGGTCCGTCTTTCCGGCGGGCAAAAACAGCGTGTGGCCATAGCACGTGCTCTTGCAATGAATCCAGGCGTCATTTTGTTTGATGAACCTACATCGGCTCTTGATCCGGAAATGGTTAAAGAAGTTTTGTCAGTCATGAAGAACTTGGCGGATACAGGCATGACGATGTGCATTGTTACACATGAAATGGGATTTGCCCGTGAAGTGGCAGACAGGGTGTTGTTCCTCGATGATGGAGTCCTTGTTGAAGACAGCTCGCCGCAGGAATTCTTTTCTAACCCAAAAAGCCCGCGGGCAAGAGACTTTTTGGAAAAAGTGCTTTAAACGGGTCCAGGTAAGCTCAAAAAGTGAGCCGGATTATAAGCCAGCCATGATAGAATAAAAGAAAGGGGCTGCCTCCAGCGTCATCATTGGTGACTTAATGGAGCAGCCTTTTTTGTGATATTTTCGGATGGCCATTTATATGTGATTTTTTTCACACATGTAAAATTGCCTTAAATGAGGTATGATTATTTGTAAGATATTTTTTGATAGAGCAAGATAATGTATAACGAAGAATTTGCGGCAAGGTGGTACAAAACATGTTTAAAATAAAAATCGGTTACCGGACCATTAAAACGGCTGTCGGGACAGCGCTGGCAATTATTCTTGCCCAGCTTTTTGATCTGCATAGTTTTCCTTCTGCAGGCATCATAACCATTTTGTGCATTCAAGCCACAAAAAAGAAATCTCTGCGGGCGTCATGGTCGCGGTTTCTGGCCTGCATGCTTGCGATGATTTTTTCAAGCTTCCTATTCGATGCCATCGCTTTTCACCCTCTTGTAATCGGCCTGATTCTTCTGCTGTTTATTCCTGCAACTGTAGCATTAAAAATCAATGAAGGAATCGTGACAAGCAGCGTCATCATCCTGCATCTATATTCAGCAGGGCGCATCACTCTCAATTTATTGCTAAATGAAACAGCTTTGATTGCCATTGGAATCGGAGTGGCGCTTGCGATGAACTGGTATATGCCAAGCGTTGAAAACAAAATGATCCGTTATCAGGAGGAAATAGAAGAAAACTTCAGCAGGATACTCCGGCAAATTTCAAAGTACCTGAGAACAAACGCCAGCGACTGGGACGGGAAAGAAATTACTGTGACAAACAACATCATAGCCGAAGCGAAATCCCTTGCCTTTCGGGATGTCGAAAATCATTTCCTGCGTGAAGAAGATATTTATTATCATTATTTTAAAATGAGGGAAAAGCAATTCGATGTCATTCAGCGAATCCTTCCTCTCGCCGCGAACATTCCAGCAAAGGTGAAGCAAAGCGGGATGCTTGCTGATTTTATTAAAGACTTGGGTGAAAATGTCCACCCCCAGAATACAGCCATCATTTATCTTGAAAAACTGAAAGTAATGGAAGAGGACTTTAAACAAATGGAGCTTCCCAAATCCAGGGAAGAATTTGAATCAAGAGCTTCTTTATTTCAGCTGATGAAGGAAATGGAAGAGTACCTGATGCTGAAGCATTCCTTCAAAGGTTTGCCTCATAGGGGCAAGGTAAGAATGAAAAAAAGGGCAACTGCTTAAACTAAGCAAAACAGAAGGAAAGAAAGGATTTTTCCAATGAAATTTTTGCTTTCTTTATTGCTCGCAGTTTTCCTGTTCCCTGTATCAGCATCAGCTCTTCAGCCGGGGAATTCCCTGGTTATCATTAATAAGTCTTCAAATAAGCTGGCCTTTATAAAAGATAACAAGGTGCAGCAGGTTTATCCCGCAGGAACCGGGAAAAGCGATGATTTAACACCTGAGGGCTTGTTTACGGTTAAAGTGAAAGCAGTGGATCCTTATTACCGGAAAAAGGATATACCCGGCGGTGACCCCAGAAATCCGCTTGGAACAAGATGGATTGGTTTTGATGCAAAGGGGACGGACGGCAGGATCTATGGAATACATGGTACAAACGATCCTTCTTCAGTTGGCAAGCACATATCCCATGGCTGTGTAAGGCTTCTCAAAGAAAATATAGAAACTCTTTATGAAATGGTGCCGATTGGGACAAAAGTCTTGATCACAAAATCCAGCAAGGATTTCCAAAGCATCGGGCGCCAATATGGAGCAATTCAATAAAAAAGAGAGAAAAT
>NZ_MLYQ01000060.1:0-1715 GCF_001866725.1 Bacillus sp. MUM 13 | reverse complement strand
CCAGCACATTCCGGTTTAGCTCTATCCCGATAAAATTCACATCAGGATGCGCCTTTGCCATTCCCGTAATAAAGCGTCCTTTTCCTGTTCCTACCTCTATATAAAGCGGATTATTATTTCCAAATACTTCGTGCCACTTTCCTTTATGGCTTTCTGCCTGCTGAATCATGTATTGAGGAAAATCGTTCATTCTGCTTTCAGCCCAGGGCTTATTTCTTACACGCATGATGACACCCCTATATATTTATTTCGTTCAAACCATACCATGACAGCAGGGCTTTTCGCAAGCATGTTTTTATAATCAGCAAGAATAGAACAACAGATTATAATAGAAACCTGCATCACTAAAAAGACCGCCCGGGAATGGACGGCACACAAAATAATTTCCAGTATAATCTTTTAGGGAGATAAGCACCCTACAGATAAACTCATAAAGGGGGTATCATGCATGCCGCTTTCCCATGAACATCAAGTTTCTCTTTTAAAGGATATATTGAACAATCACCAAAGCGATTGCTGCGGTTCAGTTTCAGAGTGCGAACAGGTCGAACGTCTTGTTAAATCATTGATGGTCAATATGGATGTCCACCAAAATGTAAAAAATGTATTGGAAGAAATATACCGGTACAGCCAGGACGGAATCAACTCCGGCGATCTAGATGAGCATATCACTTCCCATAAAGGACAATTGACTCAATGGGTGGATGATATAGGGGAATATTCGTGACAGCAGGCTTTACAGAATGGTTTTCAGCTTGCTGATAACACGCTCCATTTCTTCCAGGCGATTTTTCGATTTATGCCATTGTATAGAAGCTATTGCCTGTGAAATCACATGCCACTTCATCCGGATTTCAAGCCCTGCATCAAGAGTCATGCCATAGCGTTCCAGCCAGGATTCCCAGTCATCCCTGGGAACATAAGAATAAAGCAGCGTGCCTAAGTCAATGGCTGGGTCGGCTATCATAGCCCCATCCCAGTCGATCAGGTATAGTTCATCTGTTTCCGTATACAGCCAGTTGTTATGGTTAACGTCGCAATGGCAGACGACATTTTCGTCGCATTCTATCAGCAGCAGATGACTGCGCAAAAAATCCATTCCCTGAACAACTTCAGGGATTTTTTTTATTTCATCATCCAAGCTGCATTCAATTTGCGAAAAAATGCTTTCAGGTCTTAGAGGAGATTTGCCCAGCCTTTTAAGCATGCTCAATAAAGGCTTGGACTGATGGATTTTCCGAAGCAGCTTTGCAACCTGCTCTTCATTCATTTCCTGATGGGAAAGCTCCCTTCCGTCTAACCAGTGCTGTGCTGTTATGACGTCCCCATTTTCCAGCCGCCGGGTCCATATCAGCTTGGGCACAATTCCTTCAGCGGACAGAACAGCTAAAAACGGTGAGGAATTGCGTTTAAGAAAAAGCTTTTGTTCATTATTAATAGCAATGAAGGCTTCTCCTGTAGCTCCTCCAGCAGGAAATATATCCCACTCCTGACCTAATAAATGTTCCAAATGGTTCACCTTCAATTTCCTCACTTTATAACCCCTGGTCTTAAAGAAACGGCGGAAGCGCCCCGGTTCACCAAAAAAGGCTGGACGCCTTGCCAAATACAAATATTTATTATAACAAATCAGCTTCTAAAATCGAAATCACACAATCAATCCGATATATGCTCTGCCGAAACAGCAGTGAGCAAAAACAACTTTGGAAACTATG
>NZ_MLYQ01000006.1:0-24785 GCF_001866725.1 Bacillus sp. MUM 13 | reverse complement strand
TGCGGGGTCTCACCTTCCCGCTAATCCCGCAGGAGTCTCGCACCTTTCGTTCCAATCAGCCTATAGCTTTTAAAGAATATTCACCTAATTTTAGAAGAACAAATTCCTCAGTCATTTCAGAAACAAAAAAAAGTATATAACATTACTCTTTTTTATGACTTTTTTTCATGGTAGTTGAAGAAGAAAATCAACAACATACATTAACAGAGCCTATGGAAAAAATAAAAACCAGCTGGAAGGATATGAATCTTCTCAGCTGGTTTTTTTCTTGATTTTTATTCTTGAGCAGCTTTTCCTGCTTCAAGGTCAATGTTCAACGTAATTACATCACCCAGCAGCATGCCGCCAGTTTCTAGTGCAGCGTTATAGGTTAGTCCATAATCGCTTCGTTTAATTTTACCTGCAGCACTGAATCCAGCTTTTTCATTTCCCCATGGATCCTTGCCTTGGCCTTCAAAAGTAACAGTGAAAGTTTCCTTGCGTGTCACGCCAAGAAGGGTAACATCTCCGGTTACATTATATTCATTGTCATCTGTTTTAGTAATTTCACCAGATTTGAACGTAATAGCCGGAAATTCTTCCGCTTTAAAGAAATCAGCAGAGCGAAGGTGGTTATCGCGGTCTTCATTTCTTGTATCAATGCTTGCTGCATCTACTGTGAATTCTATAGATGCTGTTGTTAAATCTGCAGGGTCTGCTTCAAGAACCGCAGTAAACTTGTTGAAGTTTCCTTTTACCTTTGCAATCATCATGTGTTTTACGCTAAATTCAATAGAACTATGTGTATCATCGACGGTCCATTTTGTTACAGTCATTTTTTCTTCCTCCTAAAATTGTATCTTGAAATTATATATCTTTAATTAAAGATAATTGAATATAGACTAAATATACAGGTTGCCGGTCTCGTTGTCAATACGAAATCACTAAACAATTAAAAATTTCTGACACTTGGAATAGAACTGAACAAAAGGCTGTTATTGTAAACATTGTTGCTATGGACCAGGGGGTGGTTGATTTCTGCTCCAGGATGCCCGCTTCCCGCTATCCCGCAGGAGTCTCGCACCCTACGCTCCAATCAACCGGTTTAACAACAGGGATGCTTCATAGAACATATTAGAAAACAACAATCTTTAAGAAAAGAGCTGAACAAAAAAGCTGAAGATCTTAAACAAGATCTTCAGCACTATGTTATTTTGATGCAAAGTATTTTTCGAGACCGTTATAAATACCTGTTGCAGCCTTTAATTGATATGCGGCTGTTGAAACAGTTTTTTCCTCAGCAGGATTTGATAAAAACCCTAATTCAATTAATACCGCAGGATTTTTGTTTTCACGGATAACCTGGAAGTTTCCTGTATGAACACCCCGGTTGGATAATCCAGTTTGTTTAATGACTTCTTCCTGGATGCATTCTGCTAAATCCCGTTCGTTCACATTCTTCGTCCAGTAGTACGTATCTATCCCTTTTGTAGATTTATTGGGATTAGAATTAAAGTGAATGCTTATAAATACATCTGCCTGATATTTGTGGCTGATGTTTACCCGGTCAGAAAGGGTTGGGTACGTATCGCCGGAGCGTGTCATGATTACCTTTGCACCTGCTTCTGTAAGAATCGACTGCAATTTCAGGGCAGAATTCAGGGTAACGGTTTTTTCCAAATTGTTTTTTCCGCTTGTTCCTGGGTCTTTTCCGCCGTGTCCTGCATCAATGACGATAACTTTTCCCTGTACACCCTTTGCAGGAGGATTTTTGCTTAAGTAGGCAAGGGAAGCCCATCCAGTTATCCCGGAACTTGTTATGACTTTTCCCCAGGTACCTTTTGTTTCAAATAAGGTGACGGTTAATCCTTTATTTACTGCAGTTAAGATCTTCCCGCTTGTGTCTGCACTGTCACGGATATTTAAAGAAGATGCTCCGGTCACATAATATTTAATTCCGGACGCTGTATCCGTTCCTGAGGCAGGAGGAGAGTCCTTGCTTGGCACTTCTGCTTTAGCTGGCACGGAGGCCGGCTTTTTGGCAGTCAGGTAATGGAGTGAAACCCACCCGGTTTTATTTGATGCCGTTTTAATTCTTCCCCAGGTCCCTTTTTTCTCATAAAGGGTAACGGCTGAGCCTTTTTTGACAGCTGTGATTTTAGCGGAACTGGCTGTTGCTGATTTGCGGACATTAAGAGAATCTGCGGTTACATAATACTTCGTGCCTGATACCGTGGCTTTAGTTGCAGAGGTTACAGAGGGCTTTTTATCAGATATGTATGATTTTGAAACCCATCCCGTTTTCTTATTGGATGGCACATAAATATTCATCCAGCTTCCGCTTTGTGATTTGATATTTACTAGTGTGCCCTTGGAAAGCAGGCCGAGTGAGCCGCTTTTTGTGGAAGCCGTTTTCCTCAGGTTCAAGGAGCTTGCCGTGACATACCCATTTTTGACAGCAGTGACAGTGATTTTCGATACATATTTCGATGAAACCCATCCGTATGATTTACCATAAGGGATTTTTGACCAGCTTCCCTGTGTCGCAGAAATGGTAACAACTTTTCCTTTCGCCAGCATGCCAAGCGATTTGGAAGAGGTGGTTGGCTTTTCGCGGACATTCAGGCTGCTTGCTGTTATCTTGGCCTGAGTTGCTGCGAAAACATGTTCACCAGTGGCTGTAAACGCGAAAATGGATAGAAATAGTACCGTGGCTGTCAGCAGTGCCCCTATTCTTTTTTTCATGATGTTCGCCGCCTTCTTTAAAGATTTGAATATATAAAAATCTTAAATTTCCCCTATCAACATTATAACCTATTTTTTTACAAATTGACCAATAAATTAAGGAAAATGAAAAAGATGTATTTTTTTGTCTTTTGTGACGTTTTGTTTAAAGAAATATGAAAATATTAAGGAAGAAAGACACATTTTAAAAGAAGGTGATGAATTATGGCACATTACTTTGTATCGGTGTAATTTCCAAATGATTAAGTGAAAATACAGTAAGATGGTTCTATTTTACTAGCATTCTAAAAGAGGGGATAAAAAGATGTTTGCAGATATATTCATGATTATTAGGTTGCCAATGCACGCGGGGCAGGTGCTCACAGTCACTTTGAGACTTACGGAAAAGCAGGGGATGAGCCTGTTTCTAAACTAGTGGGGAAAAGATGAACTGATATCGAATTTTGTCAGTGCACATGCTCCATGCGACAAGCGGATACAAACCAAAATCATTGTGATTGTACAAATGCTGGTCCGGAATATGGGTGCAGAGTAGAAGAAGGCATCAGGAATTATTCGCCTGAAAATACTTCGTCACAAGAACCAATTGGTGCTGAAGGGGCAGAGGATGCACCGGAAAATGCATCAAAAAAGGCACCTGAAGCAGATCTATATTATTCATGTAAGAAGGCGAATTCCTCCGTGGGGAGTTTGCCTTCTTTATTTAGATATCAGGCTGCCTGATCAGAACCTTCCTTGCACGTTTAGTTTTTTAGAAAATGATGCGGTGAATTCATTAACTTCTTTGCTCATCTCCTTATAACGAGTCCAATGAAGGTAATGATGTCCTTGTAATAGTACAATTTTGCTGGCAGGGGAATCAGTTAACTGCGTCTTGTAAAATGACACGTTATTTTTGCCATCCTTTGTTTCCTTGTCTTCTTGTCTGGCAAAAATTAAAACTGGCATATTAGAGGGAAAATTCATATCAGCGGTTTTGCTGATATTTTCTTTTATTTCATTGGCTTCAGCAACAACGGTTTTATTGTAGCCTTTCCATGATGATATAGCCTTGGTCATTTTTATATTACTCTCGGAATATATGCCATCTTTAGCCAGAGGCAAGTAATTATCAGGATTTATATATAATGCTAGTCTTGCAATTCCAGCTGGCGCCAAATAACTTAAAAATTTAGGCATGGCAGGGGATTTTTCGCTAAAATAATCTAATGCCTGAGGCAGCGTCGGATCGATTCCTATGATTCCTTTTACTTCCTCTGGATATGTATTAGCAAAATACATACTATAAATCCCGGAAATTGAATGTGGCATTAAAATATATGGTCCTTGTATGTACGCTTTTTTTAGAGCTGCTCTTAACTCCTCAACAATGTTTTCCACTGTCCGTTCCTTGCTGGTGATATCGCTCCACCCGTATCCTAGCGGCTCTGCCACCACTACTTTATTATTCTTTGCCATTTCATTTATTAAAGGTTCAAAGTCCAATGCAGGCGCTGAGGTTCCCAGGCCGCTTAATAAAACGATTGTGTTATCACCCTCGCCCTTTGTATAAATGTGCATACTCTTGCCGTCCACGCTTACTGACTTTCCGATCGGAGGATATTTCTTTTGTTCAAATACATTCATGACATTGCTGAAAATAATCCACGCAGCAAATACGGCCAGTATAGATAATAAAATATTCCTTGCAGCTGCCCAAAGTCTGAATTTCTTTTTGG
This sequence comes from Bacillus sp. MUM 13, assembly GCF_001866725.1. Classification (NCBI taxonomy): domain Bacteria; kingdom Bacillati; phylum Bacillota; class Bacilli; order Caryophanales; family Bacillaceae; genus Bacillus; species Bacillus sp. MUM 13. Next base: position 20,343 of record NZ_MLYQ01000006.1, on the reverse strand, counting down.
TTTTCTTCATTATTTTTATGACCTTCTTTCTTTTCATTCATCTTACCGTGATAACGGAATGCTAAAAATGTTCCTTAGCAGTAATTTAAGATAAGGCTTGAGGCTTATGAAAAGCTAACGTATAACGCCGAGCGGGGATGAAAACAGCTGCTGGACAAGGCTGCATTTGAGAAAAAAACCAGTGCTCCGGCCCTGCCGGGAATAAATCTCTGAATGCTTCATTTAGGAATAGCAAAATTAATAAATATGTTTTACACTGATACTACTTGCCTGTATCTTTGGAGGCTGATAGAAGGATCGCTCTCTTAAAGGAGATGAATAGAATGATAAAAATTTTCTCTGCACTGTTTCTTCCCGGTCTCCTGGTTATGCTCTTTTCCCGGGTTACCTACAATCGTGTGGTGGGATTAATTTTAACAGTTGCCTTAATTGCCGCTTCCGCTTATAAAGGTTACACTCATACCTGGTGGCTGATAACGATTGATGCCTTCTCGCTTACTGCGGGGTTCTGGCTGTCATCCAGCATGAAAAAGACAAACACGAAAGAAGGCGCCTGATTGGCGTTTTTTTCAATAAGGAGAGTTTTTTCTATTAATATTGCCTGCGCCGAGTTGGATGCACAGCCATCAAGAGCAGAAGCCATCTAAGAAGGTATATCCTTAGGCGGCTTATGCTTTTTTGGGGTTAAAAGCGTGTGGAATTATAGGCTGATTACAATTCATAATCAGAAACAGGGAATAAACGTTCGCTTTTTATTGGTTTGTTTTGCGGCTTTTGTGGTAGAATGAATGTATGGGTTTAAATGGATTAAGCTATTTTTTTAAGTGTGTTTTTTAAATAGATAACTGACAGTACATAAACCGCTTTGAAATCATTCGCATTTCTGCGGTGTAATTATATATGCAGACAAATTCCTTTTAGGAGGCTTGTTTAGTGAAAGATGTGTTCGAGCTAGTATCAAAGTATTCTCCCCAGGGTGACCAGCCCGCGGCAATCACTTCTCTTGTTGAAGGGATAAAGGACGGCAAAAGGTACCAGACGCTTTTAGGGGCGACAGGAACGGGGAAAACATTTACAGTTTCCAATGTTATAAAAGAAGTTAATAAGCCTACACTTGTCATTGCCCATAATAAAACGCTGGCCGGGCAGCTTTACAGCGAATTTAAGGAGTTTTTCCCTGATAATGCTGTAGAATATTTCGTCAGCTACTATGATTACTATCAGCCGGAGGCCTATGTCCCGTCGACCGATACCTTCATTGAAAAAGATGCCAGCATCAATGATGAAATTGACAAGCTGCGCCACTCTGCCACTTCATCGCTGTTTGAGCGGAAGGACGTTATCGTAATCGCCAGTGTTTCCTGTATTTATGGACTTGGTTCGCCGGAAGAATACCGGGAAATGGTCGTTTCCCTGAGGACTGGCATGGAAATTGACAGGAATGCCCTGCTGCACAGGCTGGTCGATATCCAGTATGAGCGGAATGATATTGCCTTCCAGCGCGGTACCTTCCGTGTCAGGGGGGATGTGGTTGAAATCTTTCCTGCTTCAAAGGATGAACACTGCATCAGAGTGGAATTTTTCGGTGATGAAATAGACCGGATCCGAGAAGTGGATGCCTTGACTGGCGAGATAACCGGCGAGCGTGACCATATTGCCATTTTCCCTGCCTCCCACTTCGTTACCCGCGAAGAGAAAATGCGGGTGGCCATCAGCAATATTGAAAAGGAACTGGAAGAGCGCCTCATCGTGCTTCGCGAGGATGAAAAGCTTCTTGAGGCACAGCGTCTTGAACAGAGGACGCGCTATGATCTGGAAATGATGCGGGAAATGGGCTTTTGCTCGGGCATTGAAAACTATTCAAGGCACTTGACACTCCGGCCGGCAGGAGCCACTCCATATACACTTCTGGATTATTTCCCTGAAGACTTTCTGCTGGTGGTTGATGAATCACATGTTACGCTTCCCCAGGTGCGCGGAATGTATAATGGCGACCAGGCGAGAAAACAGGTCCTGGTAGACCATGGCTTCCGTTTGCCTTCAGCCATGGACAACCGCCCATTAAGGTTTGAGGAATTCGAAAAGAAGGTAGGCCAGGCCATATTTGTTTCTGCCACCCCTGGTCCATTTGAATTGGAGCATACACCTGACATGATCGAGCAGATTATCCGCCCGACTGGCCTGCTTGATCCAAATATTGAAATAAAGCCGATCGAAGGGCAGATTGATGACCTGATTGGAGAAATCCATGACCGGATCAAAAGGGATGAACGCGTACTAGTAACAACCCTGACGAAAAAAATGTCTGAAGACCTGACAGATTATCTGAAGGAAATTGGAATCAAGGTTCAGTACCTGCATTCAGAAGTGAAGACCCTGGAGAGAATCGAAATCATCCGGGAGCTGCGCATGGGCAAATATGATGTGCTGATTGGGATCAACCTTTTAAGGGAAGGACTCGATATTCCCGAGGTTTCCCTTGTAGCCATTCTTGACGCGGACAAAGAGGGCTTCCTTCGTTCCGAGCGGTCCCTGATTCAGACGATAGGGCGTGCGGCAAGGAATTCGAATGGCCATGTTATCATGTACGCCGACAAGATGACACATTCGATGGAAGTAGCCATCAGCGAGACTAAGCGCCGCCGGGAAATCCAGGAACGCTATAATGAAAAACACGGCATTACGCCGCTTACCATACAGAAGGAAATCCGGGGCAGCATCCGGGCAACATATGCTGCTGAGGAGACAGAAGATTATACTGCGGCCCCTTCTCTTGGAAAATTGACCAAGAAAGAAAGAGAGCAGCTAATCATTAAAACAGAGAAAGAAATGAAGGAATCTGCAAAAGCCCTGGACTTCGAAAGGGCAGCAGAGCTCCGCGATTTATTAATAGAGCTGAAAGCGGAAGGATGACGAAATAATGGCCATGGATAAAATCATTGTTAAAGGCGCTAGAGCCAATAACTTAAAAAATATAGACGTCACCATTCCGAGAGATAAGCTTGTCGTTTTGACAGGCTTATCCGGTTCAGGCAAATCATCTCTGGCTTTTGATACCATTTATGCGGAAGGCCAGAGAAGATATGTAGAATCATTATCTGCTTATGCCCGTCAGTTCCTGGGACAGATGGATAAACCGGATGTTGATGCGATAGAAGGGCTTTCGCCGGCGATTTCCATTGACCAGAAAACGACTTCAAGGAATCCGAGGTCTACGGTAGGAACGGTTACGGAAATCTATGATTATCTGAGATTGCTTTATGCCCGTGTAGGGCGCCCTACCTGCCCGATCCATAACATTGAGATCAGCTCGCAGACAATCGAGCAAATGGTCGACAGGATTCTTGAATATCCGGAACGGACGAAACTTCAGGTGCTTGCCCCGCTTGTATCAGGAAGAAAAGGTACGCATGCCAAGGTTATGGAGGATATCAAAAAGCAAGGCTATGTGCGGGTGCGCATAGACGGGGACATGCACGATCTTGGCGATGATATTTCCCTTGAGAAAAATAAAAAACACTCAATCGAGGTCATCATCGATAGAATCGTGGTTAAAGAAGGAGTAGCTTCAAGGCTTGCCGATTCATTGGAAAGCGCACTGAAACTCGGGGAAGGCAAGGTGATCATCGATGTGGCAGGAGAGGAAGAACTTCTGTTCAGCGAACATCATGCCTGCCCTTACTGCGGTTTCTCCATAGAAGAGCTTGAACCAAGAATGTTTTCTTTTAATAGCCCATTCGGCGCCTGCCCTGATTGTGATGGTCTGGGTTCAAAGCTGAATGTGGACAGTGATCTGGTCATCCCCAATAAAGACCTTTCATTGCGCCAGCATGCCATTGCACCTTGGGAGCCGACGAGCTCACAGTATTATCCGCAGCTTTTAGAGGCAGTTGCGAATCATTACGGTATAGATATGGATGTCCCGGTTAGGGAACTGCCCCAGGATCAGCTGGATAAAATTTTATACGGTTCAAAAACAGATAAGATTTATTTCAGGTATACAAATGATTTTGGCAGGCTGCATGAAAGCTATATGAATTTTGAGGGTGTCCTTAAAAATATTGAACGCCGCTTTAAAGAAACGAGTTCTGATTATATCAGGGACCAAATGGAAAAATACATGTCCCAGAATCCCTGCCAAACCTGCAAAGGACACAGGCTGAAAAAAGAAAGTCTTGCCGTTTTGGTGCAGGGCCAGCATATCAGCCAGATAACGGCCCTTTCCATTGAGGAAGGACTGAAATTCTTTGATCACCTGGAACTATCTGAAAAAGAACGGCAGATTGCCAAGCTTATTTTGCGTGAAATTGAAGAGCGCCTTGGCTTCTTATCCAATGTCGGACTGGAATATCTGACACTAAGCCGTGCTGCAGGAACATTGTCGGGAGGGGAAGCGCAGCGTATCCGCCTTGCCACACAGATTGGATCACGCTTGACGGGTGTCCTTTATATCCTTGACGAGCCGTCGATTGGCCTGCATCAGCGTGACAATGACCGCTTGATTGATACTCTTAAAAACATGAGGGAAATCGGCAATACATTAATTGTTGTTGAACATGATGAAGATACAATGCTTGCTGCTGATTATCTGATCGATGTTGGTCCTGGAGCTGGAGCGCACGGAGGAAATATTGTATCAGCAGGAACGCCGGAGGAGGTAATGAATGATCCGGGTTCCCTGACAGGACAGTATCTGTCAGGAAAGAAATTCATTCCGCTTCCAATGGAACGCCGCAAGCCTGATGGAAGGTTTATAGAGATAAAGGGAGCCAAAGAGAATAACCTGAAAAACGTCAATGTGAAGTTCCCTCTAGGAACCTTTACCAGCGTTACAGGGGTATCTGGTTCAGGCAAAAGCACATTGATCAATGAAATTCTTCATAAAGCTCTTGCCCAAAAGCTTCATCGTGCTAAAACAAGGCCTGGGGCACACAGGGAAATCAAGGGAATCGAGCACTTGGATAAAGTCATTGATATTGACCAGTCGCCTATCGGAAGGACCCCGCGGTCAAACCCTGCCACATATACAGGCGTTTTTGATGATATCCGTGATGTGTTTGCGTCCACAAATGAAGCCAAAATCAGAGGATATAAAAAAGGGCGCTTCAGTTTTAATGTGAAAGGCGGACGCTGTGAAGCCTGCCGCGGCGATGGAATCATTAAAATCGAGATGCATTTCCTTCCGGATGTGTATGTGCCTTGTGAAGTATGCCATGGGAAACGCTATAACCGGGAAACGCTGGAAGTGAAATATAAAGGCAAAAATATTTCTGATATTCTGGATATGACTGTGGAAGAATCTCTTTCTTTCTTTGAAAATATCCCGAAAATCAGAAGGAAGCTCCAGACTATTTTCGATGTCGGCCTCAGTTATATAAAACTTGGCCAGCCTGCAACCACTTTGTCTGGAGGGGAAGCACAGCGTGTGAAGCTGGCTTCTGAGCTTCACCGCCGTTCTACCGGCAGGTCATTTTATATCCTGGATGAACCGACGACCGGTCTTCATGTGGATGATATCTCAAGACTCCTTGAGGTATTGCAGAGGCTTGTTGAAAACGGGGATACTGTGCTTGTCATCGAACATAATCTGGATGTAATTAAAGCATCTGATTATATTATAGATCTAGGTCCTGAAGGCGGAGACAAGGGCGGAACCATTTTGGCTTTTGGCACGCCTGAAGATATTGTTAAGGTTGAGGAATCTTATACTGGTAAATACCTGAAGCCGGTACTTGCCAGAGATAAAATGCGGATGGAAGCATTAATCAGTGAAAAGGAACATGAACATGTATAAGCGGGCCGCGAATGGCCCGCTTTTCTTTACTAATGGGATATCAGATTTTGAAGGGAATTGCTGAATCCAGCCGCATATGTATTAATCAAACGTTTGATTAATAAATGGCTTGGCCCTGTATTTCCGGGGAAATCAAGTTAGCGGCTTTTAAAAATATGTCGGCCGGTTCTGTCGCATTATGGCATTGGATTGACAAGGTGACAGTGAAACTTTTTTTGGTCCCAAGCGTAATACAATGAACGATTGAATCGTGCTTTAGGCGCATAGTATGAATAGAATGCCCACACTTATGAAGGAAAGGGAGGGATTATGATGCAAGAGGAAAAAAAGAGAATCCTTCAAATGGTTCAGGATGGCAAGATAACGGCAGATGAAGCCCTGAGCATTTTAGAAGAATTGGAAAAAGCGGGAGAAGAAAGCAAGGTTAAGGAGCAGGTATTGAAAAATGAGCTCTCCACTGTGGTGGCTAATCCGGACAGCAGTGATAAAAGCTATGACAGCTTCAATAAAAAGATGCAATCCTCAAAAGAGAAAATATTTGATTTTGTGGAAACTGCATTTAAAAAAATAAAGGAAAGCGATCTGGATTTCAACTTTGGGAAGTCAGCTGACATTTCTCATATTTTTCAGCAGGGAAATGCCTTTTTTAAAGAAGCTGAGATTGATATTGCTAATGGGAAAACGAGCATCATCCCATGGAATCAGCAGGATGTAAGAATTGAGTGCCAGGCAAAGGTCTATAAAACAGAAAACCAGGAAGAAGCCCGTGAGGCTTTTCTGCAGAGTGTGCATTTTACAATTGAAAATGAAAAATTGACCTTTCTTGTGCAGCAAAAAGCGATAAAAGTGGATGCTGTTCTTTACATTCCTTCTGCAGAATACGAAAGGATCGTCATTAGAATGTTTAATGGCGGTATTTCAGGCGAAGGACTGTCTGCGGAAACTTTTAAGGCCAAAACAGCTAATGGCCCGATTACCATTGGTCAGCTGAATGGGCGGCTCTGCCAGCTTGAAACAGGAAATGGGGCGATTAGCCTGACTGATTCCCGCGTAGTGAATGCGGAAGCCGAGAGTTTGCATGGAGGCATCCATGCTGAAGGATATTTTAAAAAAATGGATATTCAATCCTTTAATGGCCAGGTATCGTGCTTGATGAAGGATGCGGAATGCGAGTCTATTCATGCAAAAACGGTAACCGGTAAAATACAAGTATCATTGCCTGCGGGGCAGCCGGTAGATGGAGAATTGAAATCCAATTTGGGCGGTTTTAATGTAAGCCTTGAGGGGATCCAAGTTGTTGAGGAGAAAAGCGATGTCATCCAAAAAGTCCTGAAATTCAAAACAACGAAGACTGAGGGTCCGGCACTGTATATCTTTGCTGATACCAAGACGGGCACCATTTCCGTTTCTTAAGTTTAAATATGAAGGGCCTGACAATATGCTGTCAGGCCCTTTTTTTATGCATTTTTATATAGTTGAAAGAGAGTAGTAATCTGCGATGCTCTTGGATATTTCTTTTGCGCAGAGTTTGCGGAACGAATCGTCACGGAGCAGGCTGGCTTCATGGCGGTTGGTCATGAAGCCGCATTCGACAAGGAGGGCCGTGCATTTTGTCTGGCGGAGCACTTGGAAGTTTGCCGTCTTGACGCCTCTATTCCGGAGGCCTGCAGCTTTGGCTAACCGCTCCTGAATGATGTTTGCCAAAGAAGCGGCAGCAGCCGGCCGTGAGCTATGGATATACGTTTCCACACCGTTCGGTTCGCTCCAGCCGTTTCCGTACGCATTTGCGTGAAGTGACACGTATAAGTGAGCGCCAATTGAATTGGCATGGGCGGTTCTTTGCTGAAGGGGCACATCGTATTCATCTGAATGGGCGAAATGCACGCTTACATTTTTGTAGAGTCCGAGATACTTTTTTAACCATAAAGCCGTTGCTCTGTTAAATTCGTATTCCTTCATTCCATCAGGTGTTTGTTTGCCGGGAGTATTGAATCCGTGGCCGGCATCAATCATGATCTTCATAGCTGGCTTCTTCCTTTCTCTTTTCAAGAATAGAAGGGGGCGGTATATCCATTCCGGGAGTTTAACATCCTTCTTCGATAGTATGATATATATTCAGGGCAGGAAAATAGCAGGCAGGTAAAATTTATAAGGCTGTTTTCGTAAACTTTGTTGCTATGAAACAAGGGGTTGATTTCCGCTCCAGGATGCTACGCTTTCCGCGGGGCATGCGCTGAGCCTCCTCGACTTGCGTCTGCGGGGTCTCACCTGTCACGCAATCCCGCAGGAGTCTCCGCACCTTCCGCTCCAATCAACCTGCTATAACAATGGAATTGCCTAGATGACTATTTAAAATCTTTAAGAAAAGAGCCATTTATAATTAATCAGAGGAGCTGCTTTAAGCCTTAATCCGAAGTTTGGCTTTATGTGTACATATCACGGCTGGCCGATTAGTAAACCTTCAGGCACATTATAAGGATTTCAAAATTTTATAACGCTTTGTTTGGTTCTTTTAAGAAAAATGCTAAAATAAAGAAAGTGTTTGAGAAAACAGATAAATTGCTTCTTAAGGGAGGAAATGGATAGATGGCTAAAGTTCGCACAAAAGATGTAATAGAGATGTTTGGTCTGGAGTTAATAAGCGGAGAAGAAGGCATCAACAGGCCTATCGTAACAAGCGACCTTTCCCGTCCAGGCCTTGAGATCGCAGGTTTTTTTGATTACTACCCTGCTGAGCGCCTCCAGCTTCTCGGCATGACTGAAATGTCTTTTTTCAATAAGCTGAGTGAAGCAGAGCAGAAGATCCGTATGGAGGAGTTATGCAGGGATCAGACACCGGGCATTATTATTACCCGCGGCGAGGAAGTGCCCCAGGAACTGATTGCGGCATCAGAGCGGGAGTCTGTGCCAGTGATGAGGTCAGAAATGAAAACGACCCGGCTGTTCAGCCATTTGACGAATTACCTCGAAAGCAGGCTTGCGCCAACAACCGCTGTCCATGGAGTATTAATTGATATTTATGGGGTAGGGGTTATGATTACCGGGAAAAGCGGAGTCGGTAAAAGTGAGACTGCGCTTGAACTCGTAAAAAGAGGACATCGGCTTGTAGCGGATGACTGTGTTGAAATCAGGCAGGAAGATCAGGATACACTTGTGGGGAATGCTCCTGAACTGATCGAGCATTTGCTTGAAATCAGGGGACTGGGGATCATTAATGTTATGACCTTATTTGGAGCCGGTGCTGTCCGGAGCAATAAGAAGATATCGCTAGTGATTAACCTGGAGCTATGGGAGAAAAATAAGCAATATGACCGGGTCGGCCTTGATGAAGAAACAATGAAAATCATTGATACAGAGGTTACGAAATTAACAGTACCGGTTCGTCCCGGGCGAAATCTCGCTGTCATTATTGAAGTGGCTGCCATGAACTTCCGTTTGAAAAATATGGGGGTCAATGCTGCTGAGGAATTTTCAAGCCGGCTGAACAATGCCATTGCGGATGGCGGGAAACATGAAGACCTGTGAATCTGCATATAAACAATAAGGGAAAAGAGGGGAAAAAATGGAATATGCCATTAAACCGTTAAATCCGATTGCGTTACATTTGGGGCCGCTTCAGATTCATTGGTACGGCCTGATTATCGGCTGCGGTGTCCTGCTTGGGCTTTTTATCGCCATAAGGGAATCAGAACGCCGGGGTCTAGCTAAGGACATCTTTATCGATATGATTTTGTTTGCTGTGCCGATTGCCATCCTATCAGCACGTATATATTATGTGATTTTCGAATGGGATTATTATGCGCAGCATCCCGGAGAAATCATCAAGATATGGCATGGCGGGATTGCCATTCATGGTGCCCTGATAGGTTCAGTTATTACTGCGATCGTGTACGCAAGGGTAAAAGAGGTTTCCTTCTGGAAGCTGGTGGATATTGCAGCACCAAGTTTGCTGCTGGGCCAGGCTATCGGGCGCTGGGGGAACTTCATGAATCAGGAAGCACATGGACGGGCGGTCAGCAGGGGATTTTTAGAAAATCTTCACTTGCCGGATTTCATTATTAATCAAATGTACATAAAAGGAACCTATTACCATCCGACATTCCTTTATGAATCATTATGGGATATTGCAGGCGTCATTCTTCTTTTATTCCTAAGAAGAAGCAGTCTGCGCCAAGGGGAGATCTTTTTATCGTATGTGATGTGGTATTCAGTCGGCCGCTATTTCGTCGAAGGCCTGCGGACAGACAGCCTGATGCTTAGCTCGCTTCGAATGGCACAGGTTATCTCGATTGTCCTGTTAGTGGTCGCCGCTGCAGTCTTCATTTATAGAAGGACAAAAGGATATTCAAAACAAAGATATTTAGATTCGTAATTTTTCTTGAACAAGGGGGAGAGAAACTTGATTGTGGAATCCATAAAAAAAGGGCTGCTAGCTGGTTTAAAAACGGTTTGGACTCTCGGAAAGGTCATTTTTCCTGTCACATTGCTGATTTCCATTCTTCAGTATACGCCCGTGTTAAAATGGGTAATTCATCTCGTTGCTCCGCTTACAAACCTGATTGGGCTGTCCGGAGACGCAGCCATCCCTCTTGTTTTAGGGAATTTCCTGAATCTTTATGCCGGAATCGGCGCTATCCTGACTTTGAGCCTTCCGGTGAAGGAAGTGTTCATCATTGCGGTCATGCTCTCTTTTTCGCATAACCTGCTTATTGAATCAGGTGTTGCCCTGAAGACTGGGGTCAAGCTGTGGGTAATCCTGCTTGTTCGTGTGGGTCTTGCGGTCTTGTCTGCCGTTGTCATTAACCTTGTTTGGCATGGCGGATCAGAAATCGCCCAATTCGGCCTTGCGAACCAGGCTTCATCACACATTTCCGGCACAGCCCCCATTCTATTGAATGCACTGGGAAAAGCAGCCTGGGGTGTCGGGAAGCTGGCGCTGATTGTCATCCCGCTGATGGCAGTTATCCAAATTATGAAAGATCTAAAGTGGCTGGAGTTATTTTCAAGAGGGCTGGCCCCGTTCTTGAGAGTGCTTGGGATTAAGCAAAATGCCTCCATGACCCTTGTCGCCGGTTTGACTATCGGCCTTGCTTACGGGGCGGGAGTCATGATCCAGGCTGTTCAAGAAGATAATGTTTCAAAAAAAGATATGACTTTGGCCTTTGTTTTTCTGGTGGCCTGCCATGCGGTGGTTGAGGATACCTTGATCTTTCTGCCGCTTGGAATACCTGTTTTGCCTTTATTTTTTATCAGGCTCATCACTGCCGTTTTGCTGACCATGGCTTTGGGGCAGATCTGGAAACGCATCGATTTACAGCATGGAAAGGAAGCCGTTTATGAACAATAAAATTACAACACTGCTATTTGATTTGGATGGAACATTAATCAATACAAATGAATTAATCATCGCTTCTTTTACGGACACGCTGGATTTTTACTATCCCGGTCAGTATAAGCGTGAGGATATTCTTCCATTTATCGGTCCGCCCTTATTCGATACATTCAATGAAATTGATAAAGAACGTGCTGAAGAAATGGTCGCTCATTACAGGAAGCATAATGTGGAAAACCATGATTTAATGGTGACCCAGTTTGATGGTGTGTATGAAACGGTCAAAAGCTTGAAGGAAAGCGGATATAAGCTGGCGATTGTCACAACGAAGAAACGCGATGTAGTGATGAAGGGGCTGCGGCTCAGCCGTCTGGATGAATTTTTTGAAGTCATTGTTACACTTGATGATGTAGTGCATGCAAAGCCAGATCCTGAACCGCTTTTGAAGGCGCTTGATGGGGTAGGGTCATCTCCTGCGGAAGCCATTATGATTGGTGACAGCCACCAGGATGTACTGGCTGGGAAAAATACCGGCACTAAAACGGCTGGAGTTGCGTGGACGATTAAAGGAAGAGCGTACATAGAAGGGTATCATCCTGATTATGTGCTTGAACATATGGGCGATTTAATTGGGATTTTAGAGGATCTGAATAAGTGAGGCGCACCACCCGGTATCCTGTTGAGGGGGCAAATTCCTTATGGCATGTGTATAAGACTGTGCCTTTTTTTAAGGTAGTGAAAAACTTTGCTGTCATACAGATTGCCCGCTACACACCATTTCTGAGTGTGAAAAATTGGCTATACCGCCATTTGCTTAGAATGCAGGTTGGAGATAAAACGTCCTTTGCCTTAATGGTTATGCTGGATGTTATGTTTCCGGAGAAAATCTCTGTGGGAAGAAATACAGTGATTGGCTATAATACAACGATTCTGGCGCATGAATATTTAATTAAAGAATACCGTCTTGGCGGTGTCCATATTGGTGATGAAGTCATGATCGGCGCAAACTCGACAATTCTGCCTGGTGTCAGCATCGGCAGCGGAGCGATTGTTTCAGCAGGCACACTTGTTCACCAGGATGTGCCTGAAGGAGCCTTTGTCGGCGGAAACCCGATGCGTGTCATTTATACAAAAGAAGAAATGCATGCCCGTGAAAATGCGAAAATAATGAAAAAAAGAGACCTGCCTGATTAATGGCAGGTCTTAATTTGCTGGTTTAAATAATATCGATAATTCACCTTCAAGCTTCCTCATTATATCCTTCAGCGAAATATCCTCTTCGGCAGCAGACGTCATCTCATACGCATTCTTCAAAAGCTCAAAAAACCCCTCTTGCCTCTTCTCGTCCATACTCAAACAAACCCCCATATTATAATCTCAACTCTAATACCCCAGATTAACGCCTTATAAACCACCGGGAAATGGGGTCTGGGAAATGGGGTCTGACCCCATTTCCTGCTATCAAAAGCCGTGGAGGGTATTCCAGTGAATGTATTCATAAGACCAGGCAGGGAAAGACTTTGTTGGACAAGGGAGCGCTGTATTTTTTTAACATTTGCCCCTTTGATTCAGTTCGGGAAATAGGGTCTGACCCCATAATGCTTGACGGGGGTGCGGAGGAGGGGTAAACTGTTAGTAACTTCACTGTGTTAGTATGTTAGCGAACTAAAGGATTTTGACTTTTTTGTTTTGTTTATTTTATTTTTAATATAGAGGGATATTTTTCTGAAGGGTGTGTGTTCATGTGACCAAGCCGTTTATGTTTGAGAAGCCTTTGGGCATGAGAGATACGCTTCCGTTGTTATATGAAACGAAAGCTGCTGTGAGGAATGCCATCAGTTCTACTATTAAGAGGTGGGGATATCAGTTTATTGAAACCCCGGCCCTTGAGTTTTATGAAACAATCGGGGAAGCGTCAGCGATATTGGATCAGCAGCTGTTTAAGCTTCTTGATCAGCAGGGCAATACTCTTGTGCTTCGGCCTGATATGACAGCACCGATTGCCCGGGTGGCTGCTTCCAAGCTTCTGAAGCAGCAGATTCCCTTAAGGCTTGCTTATTCAGCGAATGTTTATCGCGCGCAGCAGAGAGAGGGAGGGCGTCCCGCCGAGTTTGAGCAGCTGGGAATAGAATGCATCGGAGATCATTCAATCAGTTCGGATGCGGAAATCATTTCTTTATTAACCGAAGTCCTGCAGGGCGCGGGCTTAGAAGAATTTAAAATTTCGATTGGTCATATCGGATTTCTTCAGGAGTTATTTATCAGCATATTAGGGACTGAAGAAAGGGCCTCTGTTTTACGGAAATTTTTATATGAAAAAAATTATGTCGGATATAGGGAGCATGTTAGATCACTTTCGCTTTCATCCATTGATAAACAAAGATTATTGGAGTTCATTAACTTGAGAGGGTCAGAGGATATTTTAACAAAAGCCATGGACCTGCTTGAAAACGATCAGGGAAGACAGACGCTTTCTTCTCTTAAGGAATTGTCCGATCAATTAAATGATTATGGCATAAGTGAATTTGTCAGCTTTGATTTGACACTAGTCAGTCATATGAGCTATTACACGGGGGCTTTATTTGAGGTGTATGCAGATAAGGCAAGCGCTCCGATCGGAAACGGCGGCAGATATGACAGCCTGCTCAATAAATTCGGATGGAAGGCCCCTGCAACAGGATTTGCCATCAGGATGGACAGGCTGACGGAAACAATTGGCGAGCTTGATGAGGCTCCTACTGCTCAGTGCATCATTTATAGTCCGGAAAGAAGAAAAGAAGCAATTGAGTCTGCAAGGAAGCTGCGTGCTGAAGGAGAAAATGTGTCTATTCAGGATATAAGCTCTGTACAAAATGTTGATGCATTTTCCCGTACTTTTTCTGAGGTTCATTTTTATATAGGAAAGGAGAGCTGAAGATGAGGAGTTTTTTAACAATCGCCATGCCTAAAGGAAGAATTTTTGAAGAAGCGGCAGAGCTGTTAAGAAAAGCCGGGTTTCAGCTTCCTGATGAATTTGATGATTCCCGCAAACTGATTCTTGAAGTGGCAGAAGAAAATTTGCGCTTTATTTTAGCGAAGCCCATGGATGTTGTTACATATGTTGAGCATGGCGTGGCAGATATCGGGATTGCCGGGAAAGATGTGATGCTTGAGGAAGAACGGGATGTTTATGAACTGCTTGATCTGAAAATCAGCGCCTGCCGTCTTGCTGTAGCGGGGCTTCCTGACACGAAGATCAGTGATATTGCGCCAAAGGTAGCGAGCAAATATCCGAATATAGCTTCAAGTTATTTCCGCGAGCAGGGTGAGCAGGTCGAAATTATCAAATTAAATGGCTCTATCGAATTGGCTCCATTAATCGGTTTGGCAGAGCGGATTGTGGATATTGTATCTACAGGGCAGACATTAAAGGAAAATGGCCTGATTGAATATGCAAAGATAGCTGAGGTTACTTCACGTTTGGTCGCTAATCCTGTGAGCTATCGGATCAAAGAAGGAAGAATCACAGAAATAGTTGATCGTCTGGCAGCAATTATTTCATGAGCGGAAGAAAAGAGGTGCGGGAAGTTGAGGATTGAAAAATTTTCAGAAGGAATATCATTAAAGCGTTCTGTTGATTCAGGTACAGCAGAGCAGCGGAGAATAGTTCAGGAAATTATTGATGGCGTGAGGACCGGCGGAGACGGTGCGCTGCTGCGGTATACGGAGAAATTTGACGGTGTTTTGCCAGATAGTTTAAGAGTGACCGAAGAAGAGATGAATGAAGCTTATGGAGCTTTGAGTGAAGAAGAAATTTCCATCATCCGCGAAGCTTGTGACAATATTCGTTCTTTCCACCAAAAGCAGGTCCGCAATTCCTGGATCACGACAGATGAAACCGGATCATTGCTTGGGCAAAAAATCACCCCGCTTGATGCGGTAGGAGTGTATGTGCCAGGAGGGACCGCGACCTATCCATCATCCGTACTCATGAATGTAATTCCGGCCGTTGCTGCAGGGGTGGAGCGGATTGTGATGGTATCGCCGCCTGGAAAAGACGGGAAGCTGAATGCCGCGGTTCTTGCTGCTGCATTAATTGCCGGAGTTACAGAAATATACAAAGCTGGCGGGGCACAGGTTATTGCAGCTCTTGCCTACGGAACAGAGACAATCAAGAAGGTTGATAAAATTGTAGGACCGGGTAATATCTATGTGGCTCTTGCTAAAAGAGAAGTGTTCGGGGACGTAGCCATTGATATGATTGCCGGGCCGAGCGAGATTGCGGTACTGGCAGATGAAACGGCATCAGCAGACGAAATTGCTGCAGATTTGCTTTCACAGGCAGAGCATGACACCAGAGCCTGCAGTGTGTTAATTACAACATCCATGGAGCTGGCAAATCAGGCTGTACTCGAAGTGGAAAGGCAGCTTGAAAGCCTTCCAAGAAAAGATATAGCAGAAGCAGCCATTCGCGATTACGGAAGAGTGATTGTCTGCAGCCGATTAACCGAAGCCATTGCTGCCGTAAATGAACTTGCGCCGGAGCATTTGGAAATACTGACGGCTGAACCTATGGAAGTCATGGCGAAAATCCGTCACGCGGGGGCCATTTTTATTGGCCGCTTCAGCTCTGAACCTGTTGGAGATTACTTTGCTGGGCCAAACCATGTACTTCCGACAAATGGCACAGCCAGATTTTCAAGTCCGCTGAATGTAGACGACTTTCAAAAAAAATCAAGCATCATCAAATACAGTGAAGAAGCATTCCGGAAAAACCAAGCAAAAATCACTGCGTTTGCACGAATGGAAGGACTCGAAGCACACGCGCGTGCCATCGAAGCGCGCAAACCGGGAAATGGGGTCTGACCCCCGGGCGGTAAACGAAATAGCAGGTGCACCAAGGGTTTTGGTGCTTGGGAGTTATTTGGGAAATGGGGTCTGACCCCAAACAAGAAGGAGGATGTGTGATGGAGCGGTCAGGGTTTGTGGAGAGGAAGACGAGTGAGACGTTTGTGAGGCTTGAGCTGGGGATTGATGGTGAAGGGAATGCTTCGATTGAGACGGGTGTTCCTTTTATGACACATATGCTGGATTTATTCACGAAGCATGGCCACTTTGATCTGAATGTTGATGCGAAGGGCGACATTGAAGTGGATGACCACCATACAACAGAGGATATCGGCATTTGCCTGGGACAGGCGTTCTTGGAGGCGCTTGGCGATAAAAAGGGGATTAAACGCTATGGTAATGCATTCGTGCCTATGGATGAAGCGTTGGCACAGGTTGTTGTTGATTTGAGCAACAGGCCTCATCTGGAGTTCCGTGCGGAATTTCCCTCTCAGAAGGTCGGCACCTTTGATACAGAGCTGGTGCATGAATTTCTATGGAAGCTGGCTCTTGAGGCAAGAATGAATCTGCATGTTATCGTTCATTATGGCCAAAACACCCACCATATGATTGAAGCGGTATTCAAAGCTTTAGGCAGGGCACTAAACGAGGCATCTTCCATAGATCCGCAGGTGAAAGGCATTCCTTCCACGAAAGGGATGTTGTAAATGATCGGCATTGTCGACTATGGCATGGGGAATTTATTCAGCGTCAGTAAGGCGCTGGAAAGACTCGGGGCAGATTCATTCATTTCTGATGATCCAAAGCAACTTTCAAAAGCATCAGGCATCATTCTTCCTGGAGTCGGGTCCTTCAAGGATGCAATGGGCCTTCTCAATGAACAAAAGCTTACTGGCTTTCTGCAGGAATATGCCGATCAAGGCGGATGGCTTCTTGGCATATGTCTCGGCATGCAGCTGCTGTTTGAAAGCAGCGAAGAAAATGGACATACAAAAGGACTTTCCTTGCTGCCTGGAGATGTAATCCGATTTCGGGGGACGGACAGTGAGGGTGCTTCCTACAAAGTCCCCCATATGGGCTGGAATCAGCTTGCTTTTCGCGGAGAGTCCCCGATACTAGCGGGGCTCAAGGAGGATTATGTATACTTCGTCCATTCCTATTATGTTCGCACAAAGGATACAGTAGTGGTGAAAGCATCCGCAAAATATGATGTGGATGTACCGGCGGTTGTCGGCAAAGGAAATGTTTTCGGCATGCAATTTCACCCGGAAAAAAGCGGGGATATGGGCATGTCGCTTTTGAAAAATTACCTGGAATTAGTGGAGGGGAGAGTTCGGGCATGACGGCTTTTACGATATATCCTGCAATTGATATGCGCGGCGGAAACTGTGTCCGCCTGATTCAGGGAGATTACAGTCAGGAAACGGTTTATGGAAACTCTCCTTTTGATATGGCTGAGTCCTTTGCCGGGCAAGGTGCGGAATGGATCCATATGGTAGACCTTGATGGCGCAAAAGCGGGCGAGAGGAAAAATGATGCGTTTGTGATTAAGGCAGCGAATGAACTGCAGGCCAAGATTCAGATAGGCGGGGGAATAAGGAGTGAGCGGGATGTGGCCCATTACCTTGAAAATGGAATTGAGAGAGTGATCCTTGGCAGTGCTGCTGTGTCAGATCCTGCTTTTACAAAGGATATGATCCGGCGCTATGGAAGCCGAATTGCAATTGGGATAGACGCAAAGGACGGCATGGCAGCTACACACGGCTGGCTCCAGACTTCAGAAACAAAGGCTGTCGAGCTTGGAAAAGCATTGGCTGATGCAGGAGCTGAAGTTTTCATAGTAACAGATATTGCAACAGACGGCATGCTTTCCGGGCCAAATATCGGGGGAATTGTAACAATGGCAGAAGAAACAGGAAAGCAGGTCATCGCATCAGGCGGCATCAGCTCACTTGAGGACATTGCGGCCCTCAGGGAGTACCAGGCGAATGGCGTGACAGGGGCCATTATTGGAAAAGCACTGTATACAAACCGTTTTACAGTCCGTGATGCACTTAAAAGGGTGAGTGATTGAATGCTGACAAAAAGAATCATTCCATGCCTGGATGTGAAGGATGGAAGAGTTGTCAAAGGTGTGCAATTTGTATCGCTTAGAGACGCTGGAGATCCTGTGGAATTAGCTGGATTTTATGATAAAGAAGGTGCGGACGAACTGGTTTTTCTTGATATTTCTGCCTCCCACGAAGGACGCCAGACAATGGCGGAAGTGGTCAAATCAGTCGCTGCAAGTCTTGCCATTCCATTCACTGTCGGCGGAGGCATCAATTCGCTTGAAGATATGAAAAGAATCCTGCGTGCAGGTGCGGATAAAGTTTCCTTAAACACAGCAGCAGTATTGAGGCCAGAACTGATTAATGAAGGTGCAGATTACTTCGGTTCACAGTGCATCGTGATTGCCATTGATGCCCGTTTTGATGAAGAGCTTGGGTCATGGCGGGTATATACCCATGGAGGAAGAAAGCCTGCTGATTATGAAGCGATAGAGTGGGCCAAGGAAGCTGTAAGACGGGGAGCGGGAGAAATCCTGCTTACAAGCATGGATAATGACGGAGAAAAACAAGGCTTTAATATTCAATTGACGAAGGCGATCAGTGAAGCGGTTCATGTTCCAGTCATTGCCTCAGGAGGCGCTGGTAATGCCGGACATTTCAAGACAGCCTTTCAGGAAGGCAAAGCAGATGCAGCGCTTGCTGCTTCCATTTTTCATTATAAAGAGACATCTGTCAAACAAGTGAAGGATTATCTAAAACAACAAGGGGTGATTGTAAGATGAATGCCGAAAACATTAAATATGATGAAAAAGGACTCGTACCTGCAATTGTTCAGAATGCTGAAACAGGGGAAGTCCTGACGCTTGCCTATATGAATCAAGAATCTTTGAACTTATCGATTGAAAAAGGGGAAACCTGGTTCTTCAGCCGTTCCCGGAATGAACTTTGGCATAAAGGAGAGACAAGCGGCAATACGCAGAAAATCAAAGAAATCATATATGACTGTGATCAGGATTCCCTTGTCGTAAAGGTCATTCCGCAGGGACCGGCCTGCCACAAAGGAACTCAAAGCTGCTTTACGGAAAAATTGTATGAAAGCAAGGAAACCGGCTCAGCCGTCCGCCCGGATGCAGCGTTTCTGTTCGAGCTTGAATCCTTGATTGAGACCCGCAAGAAGACAATGCCTGAAGGATCATATACTACATATCTATTTAACGAGGGAGTAGATAAGATTCTTAAAAAAGTAGGTGAAGAAGCTTCTGAAGTGATTATTGCCGCTAAAAACCGCGATCACGGGGAGCTTTCGTGGGAGACGGCAGACTTGCTTTATCACCTGCTTGTGCTGCTGCAGGAACAGGAACTTCCGCTTCAGGAAGTGCTGTCTGTTTTGAAAAAGAGACATGCCGAAAAAGAATGATAATCTGGATAACAAAAAGAAGAGAGGAGCGGATCCTCTCTTCTTTTTGCTTAAAAGGCCTGATAGTCCTGTTTGCTTTTCTCCCTTGCAACCTTGAAGGAGGGGAGTGTCACTTTAAAGAATATTGCATGCACGCCTGCTGCGATTAATAGCCCGCCCACTAAGTCTAGAAATACATGCTGCTTTACAAATAGAGTCGAAAGAATAATTAAAGCTCCTATCGAATGAATCGCCCATTTCCGGACTGCT
Organism: Bacillus sp. MUM 13; assembly: GCF_001866725.1. Taxonomy (NCBI): domain Bacteria; kingdom Bacillati; phylum Bacillota; class Bacilli; order Caryophanales; family Bacillaceae; genus Bacillus; species Bacillus sp. MUM 13. Next base: position 673 of record NZ_MLYQ01000006.1, on the reverse strand, counting down.
CCTGTTTTCTTAAAATGGAAGGATGTCATCATAATCAGGCTGGTTGTCAGCACGTGAATGCTTGGGAAACAATTAAAAGGTTCATCGTTGCTGTAAATCATCATAACAAGAGCAGACAGTATGCCCTTTCCTTCGACTGAAGGCCGGGGTACGGTAGTCTGGAAGAAATAATAAATGGCAAAACAAATGATTTCTCCAAGGGCAATGGACCAGATGGTTTTCCAGTACAGGGCCGAATTCTTGTGCCAAAATATAAACAGATAGCCGAAAATGAAGACATACCAGATGATATAAGGAACAATAAAAACAGACAGAAACGGAATTTTATCATCAATGGGCATCGATATATTAACAGCCTCACGAGGATGAGTGTTCAGCCAGGTGTACAGCAGGCTTAAAATAGGAAAAATTAATAATCCGGATAAATCGAGTAACTTAAAAAGTGCTTTCTTTGACATAACTTGCTCCTTAAGATAGGAATTATATTGAACTTTTATATGGTCTGCTCCTCTGAACAGGCGCTTCCGCTTTATATTTAATCCAGCTGCAGCGCCTAGCCCCTCGAGGTCATAAGCCACCTAAGAATTGAAGGCGAAAAGCACCTTCTATTCTTAGGCGTCTTATGCTGGTCGGAGGCCCCCATGGACGGGGTCACAAAGACGTTGCCGCAGGA
>NZ_MLYQ01000059.1:0-3113 GCF_001866725.1 Bacillus sp. MUM 13 | reverse complement strand
TTTGTCTAGCTGCGAAAGCCAAACCGTACGGCTGCTTCGCTTCTTCTGTCTGAGACGTCCGTCTCTTCCGCCAGAAGCTCCATCATCCTATCGGTTTAAGCGGGCTTTCTCCGCTTTTCATTTTGGTTAAGTCCTCGATCGATTAGTATCTGTCAGCTGCACGTGTCACCACGCTTCCACCTCAGACCTATCAACCTGATCATCTTTCAGGGATCTTACTAGCTTGCGCTATGGGAAATCTCATCTTGAGGGGGGCTTCATGCTTAGATGCTTTCAGCACTTATCCCGTCCGCACGTAGCTACCCAGCTATGCCTTTGGCAAGACAACTGGTACACCAGCGGTGCGTCCATCCCGGTCCTCTCGTACTAAGGACAGCTCCTCTCAAATTTCCTGCGCCCACGACGGATAGGGACCGAACTGTCTCACGACGTTCTGAACCCAGCTCGCGTACCGCTTTAATGGGCGAACAGCCCAACCCTTGGGACCGACTACAGCCCCAGGATGCGATGAGCCGACATCGAGGTGCCAAACCTCCCCGTCGATGTGGACTCTTGGGGGAGATAAGCCTGTTATCCCCGGGGTAGCTTTTATCCGTTGAGCGATGGCCCTTCCATGCGGAACCACCGGATCACTAAGCCCGACTTTCGTCCCTGCTCGACTTGTAGGTCTCGCAGTCAAGCTCCCTTGTGCCTTTACACTCTGCGAATGATTTCCAACCATTCTGAGGGAACCTTTGGGCGCCTCCGTTACTCTTTAGGAGGCGACCGCCCCAGTCAAACTGCCCACCTGACACTGTCTCCCGCCCCGATCAGGGGCGCGGGTTAGAATTTCAATACAGCCAGGGTAGTATCCCACCGACGCCTCCACCGAAGCTGGCGCTCCGGCTTCTCAGGCTCCTACCTATCCTGTACAAGCTGTACCAAAATTCAATATCAGGCTGCAGTAAAGCTCCACGGGGTCTTTCCGTCCTGTCGCGGGTAACCTGCATCTTCACAGGTACTATAATTTCACCGAGTCTCTCGTTGAGACAGTGCCCAGATCGTTACACCTTTCGTGCGGGTCGGAACTTACCCGACAAGGAATTTCGCTACCTTAGGACCGTTATAGTTACGGCCGCCGTTTACTGGGGCTTCGGTTCAAAGCTTCGCTTACGCTAACCTCTCCCCTTAACCTTCCAGCACCGGGCAGGTGTCAGCCCCTATACTTCGCCTTGCGGCTTCGCAGAGACCTGTGTTTTTGCTAAACAGTCGCCTGGGCCTATTCACTGCGGCTTTTCCGGGCTATTCACCCTAAAAAGCACCCCTTCTCCCGAAGTTACGGGGTCATTTTGCCGAGTTCCTTAACGAGAGTTCTCTCGAACACCTTAGGATTCTCTCCTCGCCTACCTGTGTCGGTTTGCGGTACAGGCACCCTTCATCTCACTAGAGGCTTTTCTTGGCAGTGTGGAATCAGGAACTTCGGTACTATATTTCCCTCGCCATCACAGCTCCGCCTTGATGGAAACGGGATTTGCCTCGTTTCCGGCCTAACTGCTTGGACGCGCATATCCAACAGCGCGCTTACCCTATCCTCCTGCGTCCCCCCATCGTTCAAACGATGAATAGGTGGTACAGGAATATCAACCTGTTGTCCATCGCCTACGCCTTTCGGCCTCAGCTTAGGTCCTGACTAACCCTGAGCGGACGAGCCTTCCTCAGGAAACCTTAGGCATTCGGTGGAAGGGATTCTCACCCTTCTTTCGCTACTCATACCGGCATTCTCACTTCTAAGCGCTCCACCAGTCCTTCCGGTCTAGCTTCAACGCCCTTAGAACGCTCTCCTACCACTGACACCAGAGGTGTCAATCCACAGCTTCGGTGATACGTTTAGCCCCGGTACATTTTCGGCGCGGAGTCACTCGACCAGTGAGCTATTACGCACTCTTTAAATGGTGGCTGCTTCTAAGCCAACATCCTGGTTGTCTAAGCAACTCCACATCCTTTTCCACTTAACGTATACTTTGGGACCTTAGCTGGTGGTCTGGGCTGTTTCCCTTTTGACTACGGATCTTATCACTCGCAGTCTGACTCCCATAAATAAGTCTTTGGCATTCGGAGTTTGACTGAATTCGGTAACCCGATGAGGGCCCCTAGTCCAATCAGTGCTCTACCTCCAAGACTCTCATTATGAGGCTAGCCCTAAAGCTATTTCGGAGAGAACCAGCTATCTCCAGGTTCGATTGGAATTTCTCCGCTACCCACACCTCATCCCCGCACTTTTCAACGTGCGTGGGTTCGGGCCTCCATTCAGTGTTACCTGAACTTCACCCTGGACATGGGTAGATCACCTGGTTTCGGGTCTACGACCTCATACTCATTCGCCCTATTCAGACTCGCTTTCGCTGCGGCTCCGTCTTCTCAACTTAACCTTGCATGAAATCGTAACTCGCCGGTTCATTCTACAAAAGGCACGCCATTACCCATTAACGGGCTCTGACTACTTGTAGGCACACGGTTTCAGGATCTATTTCACTCCCCTTCCGGGGTGCTTTTCACCTTTCCCTCACGGTACTGGTTCACTATCGGTCACTAGGGAGTATTTAGCCTTGGGAGATGGTCCTCCCTGCTTCCGACGGGATTTCTCGTGTCCCGCCGTACTCAGGATCCACTCAGGAGGGAACGAAGTTTCAACTACAGGGTTATTACCTTCTCTGACGGGCTTTTCCAAGCCTCTTCATTTACCCCGTTCCTTTGTAACTCCATGTTGAGTGTCCTACAACCCCAAGAGGCAAGCCTCTTGGTTTGGGCTAATTCCGTTTCGCTCGCCGCTACTCAGGAAATCGCGTTTGCTTTCTCTTCCTCCGGGTACTTAGATGTTTCAGTTCCCCGGGTCTGCCTTCAGTACCCTATGTATTCAGGTACAGATACTGTTCCATTACGAACAGTGGGTTTCCCCATTCGGAAATCTCCGGATCAAAGCTTACTTACAGCTCCCCGAAGCATATCGGTGTTAGTCCCGTCCTTCATCGGCTCCTAGTGCCAAGGCATCCACCGTGCGCCCTTTCTAACTTAACCATAAAACATGGTATGTTTTTGAAAAGATTGACGCAAAAATTTGCCTTCTATCTATTATC
>NZ_MLYQ01000058.1:0-18173 GCF_001866725.1 Bacillus sp. MUM 13 | reverse complement strand
CTTAACCAAATTGAAAAGCGGAGAAAGCCCGCATAAACCGATAGGATGATGGAGCTTCTGGCGGAAGAGACGGACGTCTCGGACAGAAGAAGCGAAGCAGCCGTACGGTTTGGCTTTCGCAGCTAGACAAAATGATTGCAGATATTTAACTTCTTCTATTATCTGGTTTTGAAAGAACAAAAAAAGTTCTTGCAATTTGCTTAAAAAGATATTATAATAGATAATGTCCTTACAAGTGAATTAATGTCTGGCAATGATGGCGAAGAGGTCACACCCGTTCCCATTCCGAACACGGAAGTTAAGCTCTTCAGCGCCGATGGTAGTTGGGGGTTCTCCCCCTGTGAGAGTAGGACGTTGCCAGGCTAAATCTTCTAAGATGTACATCAGGAGTTTAAGGAAACATTATACTATTCCGCAGTAGCTCAGTGGTAGAGCATTCGGCTGTTAACCGAACGGTCGTAGGTTCGAGTCCTACCTGCGGAGCCATGCTTCCATAGCTCAGCAGGTAGAGCACTTCCATGGTAAGGAAGAGGTCAGCGGTTCGAGCCCGCTTGGGAGCTTCCTAGTACATATTATACATCGGCCCGTTGGTCAAGCGGTTAAGACACCGCCCTTTCACGGCGGTAACACGGGTTCGAATCCCGTACGGGTCACCATTTACATACTGGAGGATTAGCTCAGCTGGGAGAGCATCTGCCTTACAAGCAGAGGGTCGGCGGTTCGATCCCGTCATCCTCCACCATTTTTTTAAAAAACTTAATAGATTTATACCATCTTAAAAATGCCGGTGTAGCTCAATTGGTAGAGCAACTGACTTGTAATCAGTAGGTTGGGGGTTCAAGTCCTCTTGCCGGCACCACTTTATGGAGGGGTAGCGAAGTGGCTAAACGCGGCGGACTGTAAATCCGCTCCTTCGGGTTCGGCAGTTCGAATCTGCCCCCCTCCACCATTTTAATAAAAAACATTGTGGATGAGTTATATTTTCCTTCAAGCTGGGGATTATATGATTACCACCTATTTTTTTGTAAAATATCTTATTGGGCTATAGCCAAGCGGTAAGGCAACGGACTTTGACTCCGTCATGCGTTGGTTCGAATCCAGCTAGCCCAGCCATTTATGAGCCATTAGCTCAGTTGGTAGAGCATCTGACTTTTAATCAGAGGGTCGAAGGTTCGAATCCTTCATGGCTCACTCTTTTGCGGAAGTAGTTCAGTGGTAGAATACAACCTTGCCAAGGTTGGGGTCGCGGGTTCGAATCCCGTCTTCCGCTCCAGAGAACTGCATGCATACATAAAAATATGGGGCCTTAGCTCAGCTGGGAGAGCGCCTGCCTTGCACGCAGGAGGTCAGCGGTTCGATCCCGCTAGGCTCCACCATCTAACTACATACACAATTATTCGTCTTTGATTCTATAATCAAAGGCTTTTTTTATTTCCTTTTCCTATGGCTTTACCAGCCGGTTATATATAGCTTCCATTGGAATGAACCTTGTAAACAGGCGTTGGTTTTTGAGGGGATTATCGGGCTCTGGGTATGAGGTGTATTGCAGGAGAGTTTATACTCGGTTAATGGAGACCCTCTATATAAAATGAAACAGTAACCGGGGGTTACTGTTTTTTAGTTATGCGATAATATTGATTTATGAGCTGATCTAGTTCTGTGCTTGCCTTAACCACTTGGGTGTCAATTCTGGAGGAAGATAAAGCCAAATGAATCATACGCTGTCTGCATTCTTCTATATGGTGTAAAAGCTGTTTTGCAGTCATTTCAGCTGTTCCCCGCTTTCACATTCAATTTTTCTCTATATATCCCTTTTTAGCAGAATTTAAACAGGTTTGTGCTATTTTTGTTAAAATTATTTTATATCCTTTTTTGAAACCTATATATGGCTGAATTCGTAAGTATCTTATAGCCGCATGAGCGGGGGTAAAAAACCAAATGGAAGCAATCATAAAAAAAAGAATTAAACAGGTTCTAAAAGGTGATCAAAATGCATTCAGCGAAATCGTAGAGCTGTATAAAGACCGCGTCTATCAGCTTTGCTACAGAATGCTTGGCAACAGCCATGAAGCGGAAGATATGGCACAAGAGGCATTTTTGAGAGCCTATATCAATATTCGGAGCTTTCATATCCAAATGAAATTTTCGACCTGGCTATACAGGATTGCTACCAATCTGTGCATTGACCGGATTCGCAAAAAAAAGCCGGATTATTTCTTGGATGCGGAAATTGCGGGCACAGAAGGGCTGGATTTATACTCGCAGATTGCTTCAGAAAGCAGCAATCCTGAAGAAGAAATCGAATCTATGGAATTGCAGAATACGATTCAGGAAGAGATTTTAAGGCTTCCGGAGAAATATCGGTCTGCTATTGTTCTGAAGTATATTGAAGAATTATCACTTAAGGAAATCAGCGAGATTCTGGATCTGCCGGTTGGAACTGTAAAAACCAGGATTCACCGGGGCCGTGAAGCTTTGAGAAAACAGCTGGGCCATTTATAAAAAGAAGGTGAAAATGATGAGTTGCCACAATGAGTTCTTAGAATATATGCATGAATATCTTGATGAGGAAATCTCTGATGAAAGAGAGGGGCAGCTAAGGGAGCATTTGCAAACCTGTTCTGTATGCCGGCTGCATTTTCATGAATTAAAAAAGGCGGAAGCTTTGGTTCAGGGGCTGCCAAGCAGGAGGGCTCCGGCTCATTTTACTAATAGGGTTATGGCAAGCCTTCCTAAAGAGAAGAAAAATGCAGGTGCAAGGCGCTGGCTGAAAAATCATCCTTTTATCACAGCGGCCTCCCTCTTTATTCTATTAATGGCGGGATCTGCTATCTCTATTTGGAATCAGGATCCCCATTTTTCGGTATCCAAAAAGCCTAATATAGTAGTGGAGAAAAACACGGTAATCGTTCCTAAAGGGAAAACGGTCAATGGAGACATCGTGGTGCAGAATGGCGATATTCGGATTGAAGGGAAAGTAAAAGGGAATGTGACAGTAATCAATGGCCATGAATACCTGGCTTCGGCAGGAAGCGTTACAGGGGAAATTGAGATGGTCAATAAGATATTCGATTGGCTATGGTTTAAAATGAAAAATGCTGGAAAAGCGGTTTTCCAGGTAGAAGGGCAATAAATAGTATCATTCAGGTCTCCAGGTCAGGTAGGACAGACAGGCTATGCCATAAGGCGGCCCGCCGCGTTTTGTCTTATTCTGACGGGAGGCTTTTTTGAATTATTCCAAAAAGAGGTCTACTTTATTTAGAAGTGCGGAAAGAAAAATGGTATACTGTTTAGGTTATATTAAAAATCTATAGCTATGGAGTATTTACCGACTGGAGGAAGTAACATGTCATTATCCAACTTTTCCTTCTTGGATTATGTAGTGAATTTAATTGATATTCTCCTTGTTTGGTTTGTGATATATAAACTGCTTGTCGTCATTCGGGGAACAAAGGCTGTTCAGCTCTTAAAAGGGATATTCGTCATCGTAATTGTCCGAGCCTTGAGCAGCCTGATCGGCCTGAATACACTAGGGTGGTTAATGGAACAAGTTATGACTTGGGGAGTCCTTGCTATTATCATCATTTTTCAGCCTGAGCTGCGGAGGGCGCTTGAGCAGCTTGGAAGAGGAAAGCTGTTTGTTAGAAGCACCGGCCAGGAAGAAGATGAGCAAGACCGGCTGGTGGAAGCAATCGTTAAGGCAACGGCCTATATGGCAAAACGGAGAATCGGTGCATTGATTTCCATCGAGAAGGAAACTGGACTGAGTGATTACATAGAAACCGGGATCCCGCTTGGATCACAAATTTCTTCGGAACTTTTAATCAACATATTCATTCCCAATACACCGCTTCATGATGGTGCCGTTATCCTGCAGAATAACCAGGTGGCTGCAGCAGCCTGTTACCTGCCTTTATCCGAAAGCCCGTTCATATCAAAGGAGCTTGGGACGAGGCATCGTGCGGCAATGGGCATCAGTGAAGTGACCGATTGTATCACGGTTGTTGTATCAGAAGAAACGGGAGGCGTTTCTTTAACGAAAAATGGCGAACTGTATCGCGAATTAGACCAGAACACCTTCAGGAACATGCTGCAAAAAGAATTGGTCCTGGATAATAAATTGGCTTCCTCAACGTTATGGAACTGGAGGGGGAAGAAAAATGGATAAATTCATGAACAGCAGCTGGTTCACAAAAATTGTGGCGCTCGCTTTAACTGTCTTGTTATTTACTTCTGTTAACTTTACACCTGGAACCGGAAAAAAATCCCTCGGTTTTAACACACCGGGAGAGATTGGTACAGAAACCATTAAAAATGTGCCTGTGGAGGTGTATTACGATCGCGACAACCTTGTCGTGACGGGTGCACCGAAGTCGGTGGATGTTACCTTAAAAGGGGTAAAAAGCTTATTGATCTCGGCGAAAAACCAAAGGGAATTCAAGGTATACATCGATTTGTCGGACCCTGAGATCGCTATGGGCGAAAAAAAGGTGCCATTAAAAATCAGGGATATAAATGAAAAGCTGACAGCATCAGTAAATCCTGAATATACTACGGTGAAAATTCAAGAAAAGGTGACAAAAGAGTTTTCAGTCGATCCGGAGTATAATAGATCCCTTATTGAAGATGGATATACAGCAGATAAGCCAGCTGTCAGTCCGCAAACTGTTAAAATAACCGGCGCAAAAGATATTATTGACCAAATTGCCTATGTGAAAGCCACAATGGCACTTTCGGGCAGGGTGAATGAGACGGTTCACCGCCAGGCTACGGTGCGGGCGCTTGACAGAGATCTGAACAAGCTTAATGTATCTATAGAGCCATCTGTTGTGGATGTTTCCCTGAATGTGAATATCCCTTCTAAAACAGTAAAGCTCGTACCCGTACAAACCGGCACACCAAAAGACACTGTCAGCATTAAAAGCATGACTGTTTTCCCTAAGAATGTTACTTTGTACGGAAAGCAATCGGTTTTAGATTCCATACATGGAGTAAGCGTTCCGGTAGATGTGTCCAACATAGATAACAGTAAAGAGGTGGAATTGCCTATTACTGTTCCAGATGGCGTAAAAAAAATGTCTCTGGGCACAGCGACGGTGAAAATCCAGACAGAGAAGGTAGTGCCAGCTGACAAAAATACAGCTGATACGGAGAAAAAACCGCCAGAAAAGCAAGATGAACAAACAAAAAGTCCAGATACTTCGACGCAGACAAAAGTAATCAAAAATCTCGACATTGTTTCATCTGGACTTGCTGATGATCAGGACTTGACTTTCATATCTCCGAAAGGCGGCAAGATTGATCTGACTTTATCAGGAACCGCCGATGATCTGCAAAAGGTAAAGCCTGATGATATTCAAATCACGGTAGATGCCACAGGTCTTGAAGAAGGAGAGCATGACGCAGCCATTCAGGTTAAGGTTCCTGCGAATATTAAATGGGAGCTGCCGGTTAAAACGGCTAAAGTCTCCATAACAAAAAAAGATAAAGAAACATAATACGTGCAGCGTATCATATAGGATTATTAGAAAGAAGGAGCGATATTCTATGGGTAAATATTTTGGGACAGACGGAGTAAGAGGGGTTGCAAACAGTGAATTAACCCCAGAGCTTGCCTTTAAGCTTGGCAGATTCGGAGGGTATGTTTTAACGAGAGACACAGAACGCCCTAAGGTCTTGATTGGCCGTGATACCAGGATTTCCGGGCATATGCTTGAGGGAGCTCTTGTCGCAGGACTGCTGTCCATCGGTGCAGAGGTAATGCGTCTTGGTGTTATTTCGACGCCAGGTGTCGCCTATTTGACAAAAGCTTTGAGTGCAGAAGCAGGTGTCATGATTTCTGCTTCTCATAATCCCGTGGCTGACAATGGAATCAAATTCTTCGGACCGGATGGTTTTAAGCTTTCAGATGAACAGGAAAACGAGATAGAACGGTTAATGGATATGGAAAAGGATGAACTTCCTCGCCCCGTCGGCGGAGACCTTGGCCATATGAATGATTATTTCGAAGGAGGCCAAAAGTACCTTCAGTATCTTAAGCAGACGGTTGATGAAGATTTCACCGGCATTCATATAGCTTTGGACTGTGCGCATGGCGCGACTTCTTCTCTGGCAACACATTTGTTTGCCGACCTTGATGCAGATATTTCTACAATGGGAGCATCACCAAATGGATTGAATATAAATGAAGGTGTTGGTTCAACTCACCCTGAAGCTTTAGCTGCCTTCTTAAAAGAAAAAGGAGCAAGCGTAGGCCTTGCTTTTGACGGAGACGGAGACCGCATGATTGCCATCGATGAAAATGGAGACATTGTGGATGGCGACCAGATCATGTACATTTGCGCCCGTTACATGAAAGAAAATAATCGCCTGAAACAAGGTACTGTCGTTTCAACAGTCATGAGCAACCTGGGATTCTATAAAGGGCTCGACCAGCATGGAATCCAAAGTGTGCAAACTGCTGTAGGAGACAGATATGTTGTGGAAGAGATGAAAAAAGGCGGCTATAACTTGGGCGGTGAACAGTCCGGGCATATTATTTTTCTTGATTATAATACAACGGGTGATGGCCTCCTGTCCGGCCTGCAGCTGGTGAATATTATGAATCAAACAAAAAAACCTCTGTCAGAATTGGCTGCTGAGATGAAAAAATATCCTCAGACACTTGTAAACATCAGAGTCACAGACAAACATGCTGTAACACAAAATGAAAAGGTCCATCAGGTCATCACAGAGGTAGAAGCTGAAATGAACGGAAACGGAAGAATTCTGGTCCGCCCTTCAGGGACAGAACCTCTAGTGCGTGTTATGGCAGAAGCGCCTGATGCTGGTCAATGCCGCCAATATGTCGACAGAATAGCAGCAGTCGTAAAAGAAGAAATGGGTTTAAACGAATAAAGTGATAGATATGCATAAGGGGAACGCTTTATTCTTCTTATGCATATTTTTATATAAGGGGTTTTAATCCCTAGCCTGAGCCTGCATGTCTCGTTAAGGTCTAATCATAGTTGACGAAGCGGCCTGTTATAGGGTATGATTATCCTGTTTTTCGGATCTTTTTCCGGTAAACAGCAGACATTAAAAGGAAGGGCGGGCAGTGCGGATATTAAAAAACTAAAAGCGCCAGGACTAAGCCGGAACGGAAGCGGTTTAGTTGACGAGGTGGAGGTTTATCGAAAGTTCGGCGGATGCCTCCCGGCTGAACGTGCACAGCCGCAGGAATTCTTATCTTAAAACAGCGGGGCAACCTGCTGCACAAAGGATAAGAAATGCACATCTAAAAAAAATATGAGATAAGGGGGCAAGGCTGCCCCTTTGGCATTCTTGCTCCCTGATCATCGGCTGGAGGAGCAATCACTATGTGCGGTATCGTTGGATATATTGGTAATAATGACGCGAAGGAAATTTTATTAAAAGGTCTTGAAAAGCTTGAATACAGAGGCTATGATTCTGCAGGAATCGCCGTAATAGATGGTACAGGAGTACAGGTTTATAAAGAAAAGGGTCGGATTGCAGATCTTCGTGCGGTAGTTAATGAAAATATTGCAGCGAATACAGGCATTGGCCATACGCGCTGGGCAACCCACGGTGTGCCAAGCGTTTCAAATGCACACCCGCATCAAAGCACTTCTGGACGCTTAACACTTGTTCATAATGGTGTAATCGAAAACTACAGTCAGCTGAAGCGCGAGTACCTTGAAGGTTTCACTTTTAAAAGTGAAACAGACACAGAAGTTGTGGTGCAGCTGATCGAAAAGTTTGTAAACGATGGTTTGACTGTAGAAGATGCATTCCGCAAAACGCTGAAGCTTGTTAAAGGATCGTATGCTTTGGCATTATTGGATAACCAAAACAATGAAACCATTTTTGTAGCTAAAAATAAAAGTCCGCTGCTTGTTGGCACCGGTGAAGGTTTCAATGTTGTTGCATCTGATGCTATGGCTATGATTCACGTAACCAATCAATTCCTTGAGCTGATGGATAAGGAAATGGTTATAGTGACAAAAGATCAGGTATCCATACAGACACTGGATGGCCAGGCAATTACCCGTGAGCCGTATACTGCTGAATTGGATGCTAGTGATATTGAAAAAGGCACGTACCCTCACTATATGCTCAAGGAAATCGATGAGCAGCCATTAGTAACCCGGAAGATTATCCAGGCTTACCAAAATGAACAGGGCAAGCTTGCAATCGATTATAATATTGCTGAAGCAGTGAGCGAAGCAGACCGGATTTATATCGTGGCATGCGGAACAAGCTATCATGCAGGGCTGATAGGAAAACAGTTATTTGAAAATATGGCTAAAATTCCGGTTGAGGTCCATGTTGCTTCGGAATTCACTTACAATATGCCGCTGCTTTCAGAAAAACCGCTGTTCATTTTTATTTCACAAAGCGGAGAAACAGCAGACAGCCGCGCCGTGCTTGTAGCTATTAAGGAGCTTGGCCACAAGGCGCTGACAATCACTAATGTACCCGGGTCAACATTATCACGTGAAGCTGATTTCACTTTACTTTTACATGCAGGGCCAGAAATTGCAGTTGCCTCTACAAAGGCTTATACAGCTCAGATTTCAGTTTTGGCCATCCTGGCTGATGTAACAGCCCAGTTCCGCGGCATGACTGTAGATTTTGACTTGGTTAAAGAACTTGGTATTGCAGCCACTATTATGGAAGCTCTTTGTGATTCAAAAGAAGAAATGGAACAAATTGCACGTGAATATCTGTCTGTCACCCGCAATTGCTTCTTTATCGGTCGTTCTGCTGATCATTATGTGGGCCTTGAAGGTGCTCTTAAGCTCAAGGAAATTTCATATATCCAGGCAGAAGGATTTGCAGGAGGAGAACTGAAACATGGTACGATCGCTTTAATTGAGGATGGTACACCAGTTATTGCTCTTGCTACACAGGAAAATGTTAATCTGAGCATCCGCGGCAATGTGAAAGAAGTAGCGGCCCGCGGTGCTAATACGTGCATTATTTCCATGAAGGGCCTTGAAGAAGAAGATGACCGTTTTGTCATCCCTCAAATACATGCCCTGTTAACACCTCTTATCTCTGTAGTGCCAATGCAGCTGATTGCTTACTATGCAGCTCTTCACCGCGGATGTGACGTGGATAAACCGCGTAATCTTGCGAAAAGTGTTACTGTGGAGTAAGAAATCACCAGAAAAAAGGGAGATTCCAATGCGGAATCTCCCTTTTTTCTCGTAATTGGATCTTATAAGTCGTGTTGTTGTCCTATGAATTGGCTGGCAGCCAATTCATAGACAAATTACATTTATTAACGAGTAAGCTGTTTTTGATTATATTGGGCGTTAAATTCTTCATCTGATTTGCATAGATAAATGATGCCTTCGATGAGTCCGATGATTCCAGGAATTCCTGTCCAGCAGAACACTAAATATAAAATTCCCATTCCGATTTTTCCTAAGTAAAATTTGTGTACCCCGAAATTACCCAGTAAGATTCCTAATACGCCTGCAGCTACTTTATTTTTCATTGTCATCCTCCATTAAATTAAGAAATTAAAATTGCTATATACCTTACCTACCACTATAATGAATTTTTTCAAACATTTGTATATAAATTTCTAATTTGTTTATTTTCTTGCTGCAATTATAGCTTCAGCTTGTCAAATTGTTTCATGTGAAACATCCAAGATGCTAAACTGTAAATAAAAAGCGTTGTAAGGTACAATTTGTATGTTCACCTGCTGCAATAAAAGAAAGGATGATAGTATGATTGTTATCTCTAGTATCGCTCAGGATAAAATCAGAGAAATGAAAGAAGAAATGGATAAAGATATTATCTTAAAGTATGGGGTGAAGTCTGCCTGCTGTAATGAATTAAATTATTCTTTAAGTTTTTCCAGAATAAATGAGAATGATAGGATTTTTGAGTTTCCGGGATTCAAAGTGGCGGTTCATCCTGCAGATATCCGCTATATAGCGGAAACAAAAATAGAGTACAGCGAAGAGGGAGAGGGAGGATTTTATATAAGCGGCTGCCATCCTCTGGTTTCTCAATTGATTTGAATGTCTGTTTTTGAAGAATTGCCAATGCCCCGAAAAGATACTGCGGGGTAGTTTTTACATTTTATATAATAAGCTTTGCTGTTTTTTAAACAGGCCCTAGTGATTATGCAAGGAGTGCAAGCATGTGATGATTCCTTTAAAGGAGAATCACAACTTTCAAAAGAGACAGCTGCTGTCTCTTTTTTTGGTTTTTTTCGTAAACTTTGCTGCTATGGAAGAGGGGTTGATTTCCGCTCCAGAATGCCCGCTTTCCGTGGGGCGGGGGGTGAGCCTCTAAAGCAAAGTTTGCGGGGTCTCTCCTTCCCGCTAAACACACAGGAGTCTCGCACCTTAGGATAGCTCTCATAGAACATATTAAGAAAAGATCCTTTTTTGAATTCTAGTACCTGAAAATCCGGGCAGCATACACCCTTTTTTTCTACATAATTTTTCCTCCGGCTGTAAACAATAATGTATAAATACTTGCGGGGAGGAAGCTGAATATGGTGAGAAAAGCAGCAAAGCGGTCCAATAACAGCATCCCCGACCAGAAAAGTGAGAGTTCAAGTGTTTCGATGAAGCTTGGGCCTGAGATAGAAAAGAATATAGAATTGATTAAAGCTGAACTGGGCCACAGTTCGGATTTGGCAGTCAGAATCATGAAAAATAGGGAAACAGCATTGACTCATTTTGCTGTTTTTCATATTGAGGGAATTTCAAGCGAAAAGAATATTTCTATGCAGATCATGGAACCCTTACTAAAATTACTGCAAAGAGGTGAATTGCCTTCCTTATTGGATGTGGCTGACATGTTAAGCGTGCCAAATCTCATTGAAACGGAAGATATTAAGGATATAGTTCCTTCTCTGGTTAGCGGCAATACGGTCATTCTTTTAAGAGATGCTTCTCAAGCTTTAGTAGCATCGACAGCAGAGGTGAAAAAGCGGGCAATAGAAGAATCTACTACACAAACGGTAATCCGCGGGCCAAAGGATAGTTTTACAGAAGACAACAGAGTCAATACTTCCCTTGTGCGCATGCGGGTCAAAAACCCGAGTTTAAGGCTGAAAGCCCTGGAAATCGGCACGCTGACTAAAACAAAAGTAGAGTACATGTACCTGGACGGAATCATTGAGCCATCTATTTTACAAGAACTTGATAAAAGGCTGAAAGAAATCCATGCAGATCAGGTTTTGGATTCCAGCTATATTGAAAAATTCCTGCAGGATCACCCGGAGTCTATTTTTCCAACCATGTTAAGCACGGAAAGGCCGGATTCTGTCGCTGCCAATCTTTTAGAAGGGAAATTTGCCATATTCGTTGAAGGATCGCCATTTATTTTGATTGGACCGGTTATATTTTTTCAATATTTCCAGTCGCCGGAGGATTATTATTTAAGTAAATATATCAGTTCTTTTGTGAGGATCTTAAGATTTATTTCATTTTTCCTTACCTTATATACACCTGCCCTTTATATTGCACTCGTTTCCCACCATTTAGGGCTCATTCCGACCGTTCTTGTTATCAGCCTGGCTGCTCAAAGGGAAGGGGTTCCATTTCCGCTCATCATTGAAGCTATCATCATGGAAATCGCCTTTGAAATCATGCGTGAGGCAGGTGTGCGGATGCCCCGTGCTGTAGGAAATACGGTTTCCATAGTGGGGGCAATTATTATTGGCCAGGCAGCCGTGGAGGCAGGAATTGTGTCAGCTGCAACGGTTATTATTGTATCGATTACGGCTATCGCAAGCTTTACGCTGCCTTATTACAATATGTCCAATACAGGCCGGATTCTAAGATTTTCGCTGCTCTTAGCTGGAGCTTATATTGGATTGTACGGGATACTGCTCGTCACCCTTGCAATTGCCGCTCACCTTTGCAGTCTTAGAAGCTTTGGCATGCCATACTTTGCTCCTTTTGCACCAGTAAGGCTCAGTAAACAAAAAGATACGCTGATGAATCTTACGGTCACTCAGTCTCCAATCCGAAAAGAGGAAAATACAGGAGGGGATTCCCAGTGAGAAGGACAATTATTATTGTGTCCGTGTTTGCTCTCCTGCTTAGTGGCTGCGCAAGCTACAGAGAGCTTAATAAAACAGCGGTCATTGTGGCCTTGGGTATTGATTATGATACAAAAGAAAAGCTGTATGAGGTAACATTCCAGGCAATCAACCCTACTGAAAAATCAACCTCGGCATCTGCTGGAAGGGCCTTGCCGGTAGTGGTTTTCAGCTCAAAAGGTAAAACAATCAGCGAAGCGGCACGGAAGTCGACTGAGCGATTTTCAAGGGAGAATGATTATTCCCATATTGCGATCATTATGATCGGGGAAGAATTGGCCCGAAAGGCAGGCGTAAATTATTTATTCGATGTTTTTGAACGTGACGGCAGGATTAGGGTGAATGTCCCGCTCATGATTGCAAAAAATGAAAAAGCAAAAAAGGTGATGAATATTCTTCCGACCATTGAAGACCCAGCGGCTTCATTAGAAAGCAAGTTGAAAAACAGCGCAAAGCTTCTGGGTGAAACATCTTATACCCAGATTTATCAGGTTATCGCGGCGCTAGGGTCAAATGGAGAGGAGCCGGTCATCTCAGGGATCGGCATATCAGGAAATGTGGAGCAGGGATTAACCAAGAAAAACTATGAAAAGCTTTTTTACACCCACACACAATTAAATGGATTAGGAATGTTTAAAAAAGGAAGATTAATTGGATGGATGGAAGGCAATAAAGCGAAGTCTGTCCAGATCATCAAAAATACAATAAAAGGCAGCAATTTAAGTTTGCACTGCAGTAAAAATCAATATACCTCTCTTCAGCTAAAATACTCGAAAAGCAAGGCGAAAGTGGTCATGAAAGACAATAAACCGGTCATCACTGTTGATGTAAGGGCAATTGGAAACATTGACGAAAGCCTCTGCAACAGGAACATATCCAACTTACCAGGGATACAAAGTTTTGAAAAAGAAGCCACCTCTGAATACGGGAAGCTGATCCGTGAAGGAATTGCCTATGCCCAGGATTATCAGTGTGATGTATTTGGCTTTGGGGAAATGCTTAGAAAATCAAATTTAAAAGAGTGGAAAAAAGTCCAGGGAAAATGGGAAAGGATTTTTCCTAAAGCTGAAGTCCAGGTAAACGTAGCCTTTAAAATTGAAGGAACCAGCATGAGAGTGCAGCCATACCCGTTTTGAACGAGAGGGAGGTAAGCATTGTGGGAAAAATAAAAATAAGCTACTTTCAGCTATTTTGTTTAATGTTTCTGTTTGAAATGGGAAGTTCCGTGCTTTTCAGCATCGCTGGAGTAGCAAAACAGGATGCGTGGCTTGTAATACTCATAGCAATGGTGCCGGGAAGTGTGCTGATTGGTTTATACCTGAAAGTGCATCAGATGTTTCCTGGCCATTCTCTAACAGGATATGTGCAAAAAATATTCGGCACCAGCATAGGCCGCATCATCGGTTTTTTATATGTCATTTACTTTATTTATATAGCATCAAGACTGCTGCGTGACTTTGGAGAATTACTAGTGATTTCAGCCTACCCGGAAACCACATTGATGGTTATTGGAATCACCATGCTGCTGTGTCTGATTTATACCTTGTTTAAGGGGTTTGAGGCGTTTTCGAGGTTAACGGAACTTTGTTTCTACGTTATAATGCCAACCATTTTTATCGTTGTTCTGCTTCAGGCTGCCGGCGGCCTGATTGTATGGAAGAACCTTACACCAATATTGGAACATGGGTGGAAGCCTGTATTGAATGAGGTGTTTCCGACAACACTTACCGTTCCTTTTGGGGAGCTGATCGTTTTTACAATGGTGTTTCCTCTTCTTGATAATGTAAAGAAAACTATAAAGACATCGCTTTTTTCAGTGGTATTCAGCGGGCTGTTATTGGCTTTGATAACGGCATTAACGATTGCAGTTATTGGTCCGAGTGTGCGGTTTCGGTCAGCCTTTCCCGTTTTAACAGCCGTCAGCTATATTAATATTGGAGGCTTTATCCAGCGTCTTGATGCTCTGGTTATTATCAGCATTATCATTGTCGGCTTTATTAAGATATTCGTGTTTTTTTATTGTGCTGTGAAAGGAAGCATGGAAGTTTTTCAGGTGAAAGAGCCTCGGACCTTAATATTTCCAATCAGCTTTATTATCCTGATGGGCTCTATATTTATTGCTCCCAATTATATTGAGCATTTAAAAGAAGGCCTGAAATATGTGCCATATTATCTTCATATTCCGTTTCAGATTGTTTTTCCGGCTTTCTTTTTACTCATAGCATTACTAAAACAATTTTTTGCAAAAAAAAGGCAGTAGTATTATGCCGTTTTTTTGTTTTTTTTGGTTATCGTTCTCGAGGCATGGAACCAAAGCAGAAAGAAAATAATGAGTAAAGTTATTTCTTCTTTGGAAAATTGTATGGTCATAACGTGAATATACTCCAGCATATAGCCCAGATTGCCCTGCAGAATATCAAGCAGGAAAATCAGGGAAAAAGTAAAGGTGAATAACAGAATAAAAACGATGATGTTTTTCATTAACATACTCCTTATTAACAGCCATGGATTTATTTTACTCAAAGGAAGGCAATATAAACAAAAAAAACAGGCCGCACATGAGGTGGCCTGTTTTTTAAAAATTAATCTTCACTCATTTATCATGATTGGCAAGGCAGCTGTCACACTCGACCCGGTATGATTCAGCCTGTTCGGTCATGTGCTCTCCACATTTCGGGCAGGTTTTCGGTGGCAGGTTCCTGAAAAATTCCATTGGATTTTTAGTTTGCATGTTAACTCCTCCTTTTTATAGTACAGATTATAGATTGTGTTTATTTGTTATAATACAGTATATACCCCAACAAACAAAAAGTATAGCCATTTGTCTAAAAATTTAAAAAATATACTTAAGTTTTCTTCCATGAGATGAATCCGGCTTTCTATCGCATTTATTGTTTGAATAACAATTCATTAAGGGTATTGGCTAATATGAGCCGTGAGATTAAAAAAATGGAGGTTTCCCTGTGACAAAAGCGATGATTATCATAAATCCTTCATCAGGAAAAGAAAAAGCAAAATCACTTCTTCCGCAGGCGGAAGACCTGCTTGGGCGTTTATATGATGAAGTAGTTGTTAGTGAAACAAAAGGCGAGGGTGATGCCACCCGTTTTGCGGAGGATGCATGCAGGAATCATTTTGATGCCGTGGTTTCAATGGGCGGAGACGGAACGGTAAATGAAACAGTGAACGGACTTGCAGAAAAGGAGCACCAGCCGGATTTTGGCATTATTCCCCTTGGGACGGTGAATGACTTTGCAAGGGCAATCGGTATACCTTTAGATCCTGAAGAGGCCCTGCAGCTGATTTCTCGCAAAAAAACCGTGCCGGCGGATATTGGCAAGGTGAATGAGCGCCACTTTATGAATGTCCTTGCAGTAGGGGCGATAGCTGAAGCCACAAGCAATGTCAGTGCGGTCCAAAAAACGAAAATGGGTTCACTGGCTTATTTTGTTGAAGGTGTGAAGACACTGATTAATAAAACCCCTTTTACGCTTACAATCGAGCATGACCATGGAAGCTGGACAGGGAAGACTTATTTGATGCTCGCTGCCATGACAAATTCTGTAGGCGGATTTGAAAAGCTGGCACCCCATGCTGAAGTGGATGACGGAAAGATGCATATCTTCATTATAAAAGATATATCACTGCCGAGTATCCTAAAAATCCTGCCTAAGCTAATGCGCGGCGAACTGAAGGAGCATAAGCAAGTGGAGTATATCCGTTCTTCATTTATTGCTGTAAAGGCATCAGAGGAACTTATTGTCAATGTTGATGGAGATGAGGGAGAGCCCTTGCCGTTTCAAGCCAAAGTTTTGAGGAAACATCTGAATTTTTTTGTACCGGATTTTAAAGAGTCTTCCTCCAAAGGAGAAAAGTAAAGAGGCAGCGCGGTTCTCCAAGGAAGCCGAAGAGGGACATAAATTGTGTCTCTTTTTTTGTGTTTTACATCCATAATTTACAATAATATGGATTCATCTGTAAAATTCCGTAAGAAAAATATGATTTGGCAGAAGTTCTTTATCCATTTTTTTAAGATAATTTGTTATAATATTTGTTTGTAAGACAATCATGTATGTATATAACAAAAGCCTTGTACGTTATATCTTGCAAATATAAATGAATAGGTGGTAACAAAAAAATGGAAAAGTATAGAGTATTGCTATATTACTATTATACGCCAATTGAAGATCCTGAGGTATTTGCTGCAGAGCATCTTGCTTACTGTAAAGATTTAGGTTTGAGAGGCCGCATCCTAGTAGCAGCTGAAGGAATTAATGGAACTGTATCTGGAACAATCGAACAAACAGAACAGTACATGGAAATGATGAAAAACAAACCTGGTTTTTCAGATATCATATTTAAAATAGATGAAGCAGATATGCACGCATTTAAAAAAATGCATGTGCGCCCAAGAAAAGAACTGGTAACACTTCGATTGGAAGATGATATCAATCCGAATGAAGTGACTGGAAAATACCTAAGCCCAAAAGAATTTTTCGACAGCATGCAGGATGAAGACACCATTGTCCTGGATGCCAGAAATGATTATGAATATGACCTGGGCCATTTCAGGGGTGCTGTTAAACCTGATATTAAAACATTCCGGGAGCTTCCGCAGTGGGTCCGTGAAAATAAAGAAATGCTTGAGGGCAAAAAGATTTTGACGTACTGCACAGGAGGCATCCGCTGTGAAAAATTCTCCGGATGGCTTGTAAAAGAAGGCTTCGAGGATGTAGGACAGCTGCATGGCGGAATTGTGACATACGGAAAAGATCCGGAAGTCCAAGGAGAGCTTTGGGATGGACAATGCTACGTATTTGATGAAAGAATTTCCGTTCCTGTCAATCAAAAGGAGCATGTAGTGGTCGGACGTGACTATTTCACAGGCGAGCCTTGTGAACGCTATGTTAATTGTGCAAACCCTTCATGCAATAGACAAATTATTTGCACGGAGGAAAATGAGCATAAGCACATGCGCGGATGCTCTCATGAATGCCGTACAACACCACGCAACCTATATGTTAAAGAGCATAATTTAACAGAAGAAGAAGTAGAAGAAAGACTTCGCAAGTTAGGCGAGGAAACTGTTACTGCATAATAAAGAAACACTTTTAGATTCTGAAAAAGAGTCTAAAAGTGTTTTTTTTATGGAGATTTAATAATAGATACAAAAATAGAAACTTGACGCAGTTTGGATATGAATATATACTTAGTTACAAAAAGTAAGTTAAATGGAGGCAGTTACATGAATTCTTTATTTTTAGCTCATGGTTCACCAATGCTGGCGCTGGAGGATAATGAATATACAAAAACCCTTAATGCAATTGGAAAAAGGCTGAATCCCAAAGCTATAGTCATTTTTACCGCACATTGGGAAAGCGGGATCTCGGAAATCACATTTACGGATGGGGAATATGAAACCATTTATGATTTTTATGGATTTCCTGAAGAATTATATGCTGTTTCTTATCCTGCTAAAGGATCTAAGGAAATTGCTTTAAAGGTAAGGGATAGCCTCAGCTCTCACGGCATAGCCTCCAAGCTGGATAGTACCAGGGGTTTGGACCATGGATCATGGACACTTCTGTCACACCTATTTCCTCAGGCAGATGTGCCTGTTGTCCAGATCTCCATTAATCCGGCGCTTGATGCTAAAGGACAGTTTAAGATTGGTGAAGCCCTCAGAAAATTAGGCGAGGATGATATATTAGTAATTGGCAGCGGAGTAACCGTCCATAACCTGAGAATGGTGAAGTGGGGACAAAAACATCCGGAAGAATGGGCAGTGGAATTTGATGATTGGCTGATTGAAAAAATACATGATAAAGATTACTCCGCTCTATTTAATTGGGAAACTCAGGCTCCCCACGCTAAACTGGCCGTCCCCAGAGAAGAACATTTTGTTCCGCTATTTATTGCAATGGGCAGCGGAAGTGAAAAGAAAACTGGAAAAGTGGTTTATCGGGATTACGAATTTGGGAATTTAAGCTATCTATGCCTGGAATTTTAAAAAGGCTCTTTTTTAAAAAATTGTTGTTTTTTAATATGTTCTGTGAGGCGATCCTGTTGTTATTCCGGGTTGATTGGAGTGTAA
>NZ_MLYQ01000057.1:0-6047 GCF_001866725.1 Bacillus sp. MUM 13 | reverse complement strand
ATATATATTATAAGACAAAAATTGGTTCGTAATTCTTATATTATTTAAGTATACCATTTCCTAGTATTCGAGAATCAATATTTTTTCAAAAAACTGACATTATAACACAAATTAAACATAATTTCTAAGTTTTTTTTATTTCTAAAAAAGGAAATACAGAAATCTGTTTAAGAATTATGATGAAAACGTACCAATTCTTACAAAAAAAAAGGAGCGGTTTAAATGAAAAATATGAGTAACAATGAGACGAAACTTATTACAAAAATGCTGGAGGAAGACAATAGATTAATCCAATTAGTCAGTTTAGAAAACGATAAATCGTTCACTTGTGTCGGCAATAATAAAATTGAGTCTCAACTCTTGGTAGCTGCTTATCTTACGGAAAAGAATAAAGTTTGTATGGGACAAAACGCGTTGGAATTAGGAATACATTCTCCAGAGGAAAATACAGAATTTAGAATATTAATAGATAGAACAAAAACAGATAACAGAAAGTTTTATGTATCACTTAATAATGACCATGAATTTTTTAAAGAGAAATCAGACCCTGAATGTTCAGGTGAATTACTTTTACTTTACATTGAAACTCAGGATGTCGCCCAGTTTACTCTATTTAATAATGCGATTATTGATAAGGTAATTGATTTATCTGCCGATTCCCCAAGATCTGTACAAAATTTACGAAATGTATGTCATAACTTCATTAATCTAATGGTTCCTAGAAATCAGTCAGGCGCCGAACAATAAAAAGTTTATTATTTCTTATGCGAAAGGTGGTTCCGATGAAAAACGAATTTACCATTTCAACCGAAGAATATATCCAGGAATATGAAGAATACGATAAGGCGAGAGAGCAATTATTAGCTTTGTATTCGGGCAAGAAGACGAATAAAACTGATCCTGAAATAAAGAACAAAACTAGTGACGATAATTCGTACCACCTGTCTAAATCTAGTGAGTTCCCTCATGACTTTCTCATTGAGGATAGAGTTATCGAAGCTAACAGACAGTACCCTTCGGAAACCGACAACCTGCACCCACAATTAAAAGTAATTCAGCCACCATCTAGTTCAAAGGGAATATTGCTAACAGAAAAAATTTCAGAGATAAGTTTTGATAATCTAAACAATCTTGCCAACAAAAATGATACTTTGCTCTTTAAAGAAAAAAAGAGTCTTCCAATAGAAACTCTGTCTCAAGATAATATCTCTGAAACTGATAACAGGTTTCTGGACAAGTTAACAACTAGTTCTCCAAAGCAGAAAATAAATGAAAATAGTATACCTGAAGTTAAAGAAACCAAAATAAAAAATATTGATTTTTATATATACGAAAAATTAATAGAAATACACAAGTTTAAATGTTTCGAAGGTGAACTATATATTTATGATAATCAGTTGGGATGCTACAGCCTCTTGAATGAAAGACAGTTAAAAGTGATTATAAGAAGCGGTTGGGAAAGAAGTATTGAGCAGCAGCTCACTAAGTTTAAAGTAGATGATGTTATTGACAGATTAAAAAGCAATAAGAACATACAGATTAATGATAATAGTTTTGACAGCCAAACAAGTTATATTAATTTCCTTAACGGTGTATACAGCATAACGGAACAAAGATTGCTGACTCATTCGCCAAAGTATAACTTTACAAACTATATTAATGCTTGTTACAAACGGAATGATCCAAAAGGACAAACTTTCACTAATTTCCTAACCCAGTGTACAAACGGAGAAAAAGAAAAAATTTTAATGCTGCAAGAAATTATAGGATACATTATTTCAAATTACACTACTGCCAAAAAGTTCTTTGTTTTTATAGGCAAACCTCACACTGGCAAAAGCACTATACTAGACGTTTTAAAAGAAATTATCGGAGGACAGTATACAAGCGCGATCCCTCTTCATAGATTAGGGGAACGGTTCATGAAGGCAAGGTTATCTAAGGTCAAGCTAAATATCTCAGGTGAAATAAATGATGGAATACTAAAAGACTTAGACACTATCAAATCATTAACTGGAAATGATGAAATAGAGGCCGAATTCAAAGGTAAAGATTCTTTCTCATTTAAAAACAAAGCTCGTCTGGCATTTGCCGGAAATAACATGCCTTTACTAAAAAGTGCAGATCATTCCTCGGCTTTTTTCGACCGAATGGTAATTTCTATTTTTAATAATACAGTTCCGGCCCATGAAAGAGATTATTATCTCAAAGAAAAACTGCTTGCTGAAAGGGATTATATAGTTTCCTGGGCTGTTGAAGGTTTGCTCAGATTGATAAATAACAATTTTATTTTTACTGAATGTAAAGAGTCAAAGCAATTTAAGATGCAATATATCAAAGAAATGAATACTGTACCTAATTTTTTAGAGACATGCTGCAGTATAGATAAAGATAATGAAGAACTAAAGACACATAAAAGAGATTTATATAGTTTTTACATCAAATTCTGCAAGGACAACTGTTATACTGCTTTAAATAAATATGAGTTTTTTAATGAGCTAAAAAAATTAGACCTAAAAAAGGTGAAATTCAGAATAAACGGTTCCACACCCCTAGAAGGATTTAAAGGTATTACCCTTATAAAATAAAACAACACTTATTTTATCTACGTTTGCTACATGAGCTTTAATTCCAGTACTTTATTGTCCATTTTTTTAATAATACCGTAGATTTTTTAAAATTAATTCTCTAAGAAAAGCTACGTTGACTGCTACAGTAAGTAAGTAAAAAGAGGGACTTTGATTATATATTATTAAAGTGTATTAGGAAATGCTGAAAAACGATTTTTAGGCTTTCAGGCATCTACAAAAACCTTTTATAAGCTTAAGCAGACATATATTGTATTTAGTTATTTGCTAAGTTGTTTAAATCAATATTTAAAACAAGATATGGAGGCAAAGAAAAATGCAACAGCTATCGGTTAATCTCCTTATTCCAATTCCATCCGAAGCAGTCCTTATTTCAAAAATAGAACTTCTAGATCTAAAAAGGCAACAGTTAGTTGGTGTCTTTTGGTCAATGAAAGATCTTGAAAAAAGAGTTAACAGAAAAAATGAATGGATTAAAGAAAATATACTCTATCCAGCCAAATTCAGAAAATTATTAGATGCAGATTTGGGGGGATTTGTTTTCTATCCAAAATCAAAAGGACAAACCTGGTCATTCCATGCTTTAAAAATGGCGGAGTTTTTAGATAAAAATTTTAATCAAATTTTCAAGGGAATATAGAGAGACAATTTGCTAAGATAAAGGTGACCCAACCGGCCGCCTTTATCTTAATAAAAGGCAGGGGTGATTATATGGCTAGTATACAAAAAAGAGGAAGCACTTATCAGTACACTATAAGTCGAATGGTAAATGGAAAACCAAAACCTATAAGAAAAGGAGGCTTTCGAACCAAGAAAGAAGCAAAGATAGCTGCTTCTGAAATAGAAGCACAGTTGCAAAAAGGTATAATCCCTCATTTAAAACCGGTGCCAATTGACGAGTATTTTGATAACTGGGTAAAACTATATAAATCAAATTTGAGTATTACAACACAGCTCCATTATGAATACACATCCAATGCCATAAAAGCCCATTTTGGAAGCAAAGCACTGCAAGAGATCAAAAGACACGATTATCAACTATTTTTAAATGAGTTTGGTTCTAATAAGTCAAAGGAAACTGTGGAGAAACTTAACGCCCATATTCGTGCCTGTGTAAAAGATGCTGTTGAAGAACAAATCATACACCATGATTTCACACGAAAAGCGGTGATAACATGGACAACGCCAAATAAAAAGCCAACAGAAAAACATTTGAATTTCATTGAAAGTAAAATTCTTTTTAAAAGAATTTTGGGTGAGCTCAATAGAAATAAAGGATTAAACTATTCATTATTATTGCTAGGACTGACATCAGGAATGCGTTTTGCAGAAATGGTGGGACTTACTAGAAGGGATTTTAACTTTTCTGATAAGACTATTACAATAAACAAAACTTGGGGATATATGAAGCGAAATCCTAAAGGGTTTGGACCTACTAAAAACGAACAATCAAATCGAATTATTAAAATGGATAGTCTTACAATGGATCACTTCAAGAGTTTGTTTGACTCTTCACCTTCGAATCCATATGATTTAGTATTCTATAGTCCTAATTCTAAATATAAAGTAATAAGCAACACAGCTGCTAATAAGTTGTTAAAGAAGATATTGATTGCGCTTGAAATAGATCCAATTACAATGCATGGACTGCGGCATACTCATGCCAGTGTATTGCTTTATAAAAAAGTATCAATTTATTATGTTAGTGAACGTTTAGGTCATAGCGACATAGATACTACATTAAAAGAATATACACATGTAATAAAAGAATTGCGTGAAGAAGATGAAATAGGAACAGTGAGTACATTTGAAAAAATGGTGGTGTAAAATATGTGTAAAATAGGTTTAATTCCAATCGCGTTCTAACGTATTCTAAAAAAAGAAAAAAGCTCATAAATGCTTATATTTAAGCATTTATGAGCTTTTAACTTAAGTAGTTTTAACTTAAAGATACCGGTGGCCGGGGTCGAACCGGCACTCCAGAAGGAACACGATTTTGAGTCGTGCGCGTCTGCCAATTCCGCCACACCGGCATGTAATTTGGAGGCGGCAACCGGATTCGAACCGGTGGTAAAGGTTTTGCAGACCTCTGCCTTTCCTCTTGGCTATGCCGCCTTAAATATTGGAGCGGAAGACGGGATTCGAACCCGCGACCCCAACCTTGGCAAGGTTGTATTCTACCACTGAACTACTTCCGCAAGATGGCTGGGCTAGCTGGATTCGAACCAACGCATGACGGAGTCAAAGTCCGTTGCCTTACCGCTTGGCTATAGCCCAATATCATTATATTCAACTGAGTAATAATTTATGTTATAAATGGGGCGACTGATGGGAATCGAACCCACGAATGTCGGAACCACAATCCGATGCGTTAACCACTTCGCCACAATCGCCATTATTTTAAAATTGGCAGGGGCAGTAGGAATCGAACCCACACCGGAGGTTTTGGAGACCTCTGTTCTACCTTTAAACTATGCCCCTATAGATGGTGGAGGGGGGCAGATTCGAACTGCCGAACCCGAAGGAGCGGATTTACAGTCCGCCGCGTTTAGCCACTTCGCTACCCCTCCACATAATTAAGTGAATGGTGGCTCGGGACGGAATCGAACCGCCGACACAAGGATTTTCAGTCCTTTGCTCTACCGACTGAGCTACCGAGCCATTATTAATTACAGCTATGTTAAATTTTTAAAATGGCGGTCCCGACGGGAATCGAACCCGCGATCTCCTGCGTGACAGGCAGGCATGTTAACCGCTACACCACGGGACCAGATTGCGGGGACAGGATTTGAACCTGCGACCTTCGGGTTATGAGCCCGACGAGCTACCAGACTGCTCCACCCCGCGATAATATAAATGTTTCTTAAAGATATGGTGGAGGATGACGGGATCGAACCGCCGACCCTCTGCTTGTAAGGCAGATGCTCTCCCAGCTGAGCTAATCCTCCAATATGTAAATGGTGACCCGTACGGGATTCGAACCCGTGTTACCGCCGTGAAAGGGCGGTGTCTTAACCGCTTGACCAACGGGCCAGGTATAATGGCGGAGAGCAAGGGATTTGAACCCTTGAGACAGGGGTACCCGTCTACACGATTTCCAATCGTGCTCCTTCGGCCACTCGGACAGCTCTCCATATGGCTCCGCAGGTAGGACTCGAACCTACGACCGTTCGGTTAACAGCCGAATGCTCTACCACTGAGCTACTGCGGAATAATACCAGCTTGGCGACGTCCTACTCTCACAGGGGGAGAACCCCCAACTACCATCGGCGCTGAAGAGCTTAACTGCCGTGTTCGGAATGGGAACGGGTGTGACCTCTTCGCTATCGTCACCAAACATTTTCCATAAGACATATATTATTATATACCTTATTTCATTATTTTGCAAGAACTTTTTTTGTTCTTTCAAAACTAGATAATAGAAGAAGTACATATCAGGCGTCATTTTGGTTAAGTCCT
>NZ_MLYQ01000056.1:0-51299 GCF_001866725.1 Bacillus sp. MUM 13 | reverse complement strand
ATGATATATTTTTGAAAATGATTATATATTATTTGGATGATTTACAATAGCTCATTTAGTTGAATGTGTACAGAAAAGACTAACTAACATATGAGAATATCATTTCTTATATTTAGAGCAAAGTAATTCATTACAATGAAAGCGCTTTATATCTGCCTGTTAGAAACTGCCCAAAATAGTAAAAAGATGAGAAGAATGGATCTTTAATGGACAGAGGAGGAGGGGAATTACAATGAACACAACGGTAAGTAAAAAAAATGAAGTTTATGGCCATTTCATTAATGGCAGTTGGATCTCCGATCACAAAACAATCCCTGTTATGAACAAATATACCAAAGAAGAAATTGCACGGATTGGCAGTGCATCCCGGAAAATTGTTTCTGATGCAGTAACCAATGCCCTGGAAACCTTTAATGAAAAAAAGCTAGATTCCACTCAACGCTACGAGATTCTAATGCGTGCAGCGAGTATCGCTAAAGCAAGAAAAGAAGAGCTGGCAATGATTCTCGTACAGGAAGTCGGTAAAGTATTGAAGGATGCCAGAGGGGAAATCGATAGAGGAATTCAAACCATGATCAATTCAGCGGAAGAAGCAAAACGGATTGCTGGTACAGGCGTTCCTTTAGGACAGTCTGGAAACGACAATAAGATGGCTTTCACCATCCGGGTTCCTGTTGGGGTTATTGGTGCGATTACCCCGTTTAATTTCCCGTTCAATCTCACTATACACAAGGTAGCTCCTGCGTTGGCAGCGGGAAACACCATTGTGTTGAAACCTGCTGAAGTGACGCCTCTTATTGCATGCAAGATCGCAGAAATTTTTTCCGAAGCCGGATTGCCTGCAGGTTTTCTGAATGTGGTTAACGGGTTGGGACAGGAAACAGGCCAATATCTTTTAGAGGATGAACGCATTGCGATGTTCACTTTTACAGGGAGTCCCAGTGTAGGGAGGCACATTAAGAGCAGTACAGGAATTCGTAAGGTTACCTTGGAATTAGGGAATAACTCCCCTAACATCATTCACAAAGATGTCCCTGATTTAGACAGGGCAGTTGAGCTCTGTGTCACGCGGGGGTATATGAATGCAGGTCAAGCCTGTATCTCTGTACAGCGCATCTACGTTCATAGAGATATCTGCGATGTGTTTGTGGAGAAGGCAGACAAGGTGGCACAGAGCTTGAAGGTCGGAAATCCTGCAGATTCTTCCACAGACATTGGCCCTATGATTTCCGAGAAAGAAGCAAGACGTGCGGAAGAATGGATCCAGGAAGCCAGTCGTCTTGGGGCTCATGTGGTATATGGAGGGAAAAGGC
The DNA here is from genome assembly GCF_001866725.1 of Bacillus sp. MUM 13. Classification (NCBI taxonomy): domain Bacteria; kingdom Bacillati; phylum Bacillota; class Bacilli; order Caryophanales; family Bacillaceae; genus Bacillus; species Bacillus sp. MUM 13. The sequence continues at coordinate 49,986 of NZ_MLYQ01000056.1, read as the reverse complement.
GGGGTTCAATTTTAGAACCTACTATTTTAATAGATGTGAAGCCGGAAATGAAGGTAGTCTGCCAGGAAGTGTTCGCTCCGGTGATAAGCATTATTCCTTACGATAGCATCGAGGAGGCTTTCCATCAGGCGAATGATACGAAGTTCGGGTTACAAGTTGGTTTTTTTACATCGGATATCACTTTAGCCATGCGGGCAACACAGGAACTCCAATTTGGCGGTGTGATAATCAATGATGTTTCCACATACCGTGCTGACATTATGCCGTATGGCGGCGTGAAGGATAGCGGAATTGGCAAAGAGGGACCGCATTATGCCATTCAAGAAATGACGGACGAAAAACTTGTCGTCATCAATCTATAGAATTTGGAGGTAAGGGGCATGAGAAATACATGGGATTTTTATTCTACTGAAAGAATCGTATTTGGAAACGGGGCGATCGGGCAATTGGATTCGATCCTTCAAAGATTAAATGCGAAAAACATTTTGCTCGTTACTGACCCAGGAATCAAAAGTGCAGGTATCGTCGACAGAATTACCTCATTGCTGGAACAGGCAAATTACGAAACAGTGATCTATGACCAGGTCGTACCGGAGCCGCCGGTAGATTCGGCGATGGACTGTTATGAGTTTGCTAAATCCCAAATGGATATTGATGCAGTAATTGGCCTTGGTGGAGGCAGCAGCATTGATATGGCAAAGATTGTCGCTTTGCTTGTCGCTCATGGCGGACATCCTTTGGATTATTATGGAGGAGAAAACCAGGTACCCGGACCCATCGCCCCGCTTGTAGCAATTCCGACGACCGCTGGAACCGGTTCAGAAGTGACATCTGTAGCGGTCTTGACCGATGTCGAAAATAATTTGAAAGTTGGTATCTCAGATAATTATCTAAGACCAACAGTTGCTCTGCTCGATCCAGAATTAACGTTAGGGCTTCCTGCCTATGTAACAGCTTGTTCCGGAATCGATGCTTTGTCACATGCGATAGAGGCCTACACAGCCAAACCTTATGCATTTATCCAGGCAGAAGGAAGTATCTTATTCCAAGGTTCAATCCCCATCAGTGATGCACTCGCATACAAGGCAATTGAATTGATCGCAAAAAATCTGCCGCTTGCTGTGCAGCAAGGAAGCAATCTTGAGGCCCGTTCCAATATGCTGATGGGCAGCCTGCTGGCTGGAATGTCCTTTTCAAATGCAGGTACAGCAGCAGCCCATGCACTGGCTTACCCAATTGGCGGGCTTGTGAAGTCACCTCATGGAGAAGTTACTGGGCTCTTGCTTCCGTATGTAATGGAGTATAATGCAGCCGTGGAAACAGAAAAAATGATGAAAATTTCACAGGCATTCCATCTGAACTCGGATGGCCTATCCGATAAGGAAGCAGCTTTGGCCGCTTCAAAAGCTGTGCTTGCCCTGCTTGGGGAAATTGGGCTGCCTACAAGACTAACAGAGATTGGGATCAAAGAAGAGGATATTCCCGCTATTGCCGAGAAGACCCTCCAGATTGATCGCCTTGTTCGAAATAATCCAAGGGTGCCAACCCAGCGCAGTTTAGAAGAATTACTTAGAAAAGCTTTATAGATTAGATTATTTGTATTGGAAACTAGAGTCCCGCTTCACCCGGCCAGTAAGATAAACGAAAACTTAAAAGCACTTATCGTAGCTTAGGGTAAATTAATATTAACAAATCAGAAAGGAACTGCAGACCGGAGCGGAAAAATTTCGCAATCTAATAAGAATATAAAATGAAAGGAAGTTGCAAAATGTCTCTTATGCCTTTTACATATTTTATGCCGACACGAGTGGAATGCGGAAACGGAATATCTGGAAAAACAGGGGAACTAATTAAAGATTTAGGGGTATCGAGTGTTCTCATTGTTACAGATAAAGGGGTGAGAGCAGCCGGACTCTTACAAGGCATTGAAAAATCCCTTTCTTCGGCAAACCTTTATTTTGAGATTTACGATGAGGTAGAGCCCAATCCATCAGTTGAAACAATCCAGCGGGGGACTGTGTATCTTAGGCAAAAAAAGATTGAGGCAGTTCTCGCTGTAGGCGGAGGAAGCAGCATAGACACAGCCAAGGGAATCGCGGCAATGGCTACTAATCCAGGCCATATCCTGGATTATGAAGGGGTTGGAAAAATTTCCAACTCTCCACTCACGATCATTGCAATCCCGACTACGGCTGGAACTGGCAGTGAAGCCACTAATTCGACAGTGGTAACGAATAAGGAAGCCTCTTTTAAATTAGGTGTACTTAGTTCACTATTATTTCCAAATCTAGCTATATTGGATCCTGCCCTTACCTTGCGTTTGCCTCAAGAGATTACTGCAGCTACTGGTATGGATGCTTTAACCCATGCGATTGAGTCCTACACATCCAAATCAGCTAACCCTGTCAGCAAGGCTTTCGCCATGCAGGCGATTAAGATGATCGGTGAAAATTTAACACGTTCGTACTTTGTGGGTACAGACTTAGAAAGCAGGGAAAACATGCTTGTAGCCTCCCTGTTAGCTGGGGTAGCCTTTTCACAGTCCCGATTGGGCAATGTACACGCTATTTCCCATACATTTGGAGGAGTCTTTAATATACCGCATGGCATTGCAAATGCAGCTCTATTGCCATTTGTTATGAAATTCAATCTGCCGGCATGTGCGGAACAGTATAGAGAAATAGCGATAGCTTTAGGAAGGGATGTAAGCGGTTTATCTATCGTGCAAGCAGCCGAGAAAGCAGTAGATACCGTCATCGAGATGAATCAATGTATGAATATTCCTCTTAATATTAAAGAGCTCGGAGTCTCATTGGACGTTTTGCCGAAATTAGTGGAAGACTCCATGAGGAGCGGTAACGTGTTCGTTAATCCGAGGCTGACGAAGGCATCTGATATCAAATTGATAATTGAGAAGGCTTATGATGGAGATTTAGAAGGATTTCATAATGGCAAACGGGATGCTTTCGGCCCCAAAAGTCTGGAACCGGCCATCATGAAAGTGTAAAGGCGATATTACTGCCATTGTACTGTAATAGTCCTCTGAAAATTTCTGGAAACTCCAAAACTGTTTACCCTTTTCAACTTTTATCGGGCCATATGAATATCCCGCAACATTTTTTCTGCCTAATATAATTCTCAATAAGAGGTGCAAATATGAAAAAGACAAATGGAAGATGGCTTGTGGTAGGACTCCTTTTTATCGCTACAACAATCAACTATATGGATAGGGCAATTCTTGGGATTGCAGGGCCCTCGATCATGAAGGATCTTTCGCTTTCGGCGGTTGAATTCGGGATATTAGGGTCAGCGTTCTTTTGGTCGTATGCCTTAATGCAGGTTCCGGTCGGGGTAATCGTTGATAAATTAGGGGCCCGCTTAACGTATTCCATCGCCATCGTGTGGTGGTCGCTTTGTACAGTGTTTACTGGATTTGGACGTTCGCTTGGCGTACTGATCGGCATCCGCGTTTTAATGGGAATCGGAGAGGCTCCAGCGTTTCCAACCAATACGCGCGTTATTTCAGACTGGCTGCCGTCACACGAACGGGGCATTGCAAACGGGATTTTTAATTCCGGTACTGCTATCGGTATTGGTATAACGACACCGATTTTAGCATGGATTATCCAGAATTGGGGATGGCAAGCATCCTTTATGGTAATTGGCTCCCTCGGTTTTGTATGGCTGGCATTCTGGTTATTCTATTTCAAAAACCATCCAAAGGAAAGTAAGATCGCAAATGAGACGGAAGTGGCCTATATCAAAGAGGGGCAAACTCAAGCGGAAAAAGCACCGGCGCTAAACATCTCACCATTTAAATTCTTTAAATACAGAAGTGTTTACCCAATGTTATTCGGTTTGTTTGCACATAACTATCTTACTTATTTAATGATGACCTGGCTTCCTACTTATCTTGTAGTCGAGAGGGATATGACACTTTTAAAAGCAGGATTTTTCACAATGCTGCCTTGGATTATGTCCTTTTTGGGAAATATCCTGGGAGGTGTGCTGTCGGATATCTTAATTAAAAGAGGCTGGAATTCGATCAAAGCCAGAAAAACCGTTTTAGCCATAGGCATGCTATTTCCATTAGCCATTATACCGACTATCTATACAGACAGCGCGATTATGGCACTTACTTATATTTCCATAGCAATCGGCGGTGAAGGATTGGCTGCGGGCATTCTATGGGCTACTGTTTCAGATGTTGCTCCAAAGGGTGCGGAAGGAAAGCTTGCAGGCTTGCAAAATTTAGTGGGGAATCTCTCTGGCTGGATAGCTCCAGTCGCGACAGGGATTTTAGTAGCGAAGCTTAATAATTTCAATATAGCTCTGATTATACCGGTAGTTCTTTGCCTTATTGCTGCTGTGGGATATACCTTCATTCTTAGAAATGAGAGGATTTCCACCAACTCGGACATTGACGGAGGAATGAAAGTTTCAGGACTCTGATCAGTTCTTACCTTATTGATCGAACAACTTTGAAATTTTGATAAAGAATGAAAATTACTATAAATATGTAAAAAAAAGGAGACTTATTTATGCTGAAAACTAGACGATTAGTCGATTTAACTGAACTGAAAATGTATGTAAACGGGGAATGGAAAATGGCACAGAACGGAGAAACCATACCCGTTGTAAATCCATCAACGGGGAAGGCGGTGGCTAAAATCCCAAATGGCGGGCGCCAAGAAACCCAGAGGGCAATTGCAGCTGCTGAGCAAGCGTTTAAAACCTGGTCAAAATTGACTGCTCAGGAACGTGGTAAATACCTAAAGAAATTGCATGATCTTATGCATGAATATAAAGATGAATTAGCAGAAATCATGAGTCTAGAAATGGGAAAACCCTTTACAGAAGCCCAGGGTGAAGTGGCTTTTGCTGCAAGCTACCTGGAATGGTTTGCGGAAGAAGGACGCCGGATTTATGGGGAAACGATCCCTGCTTCTGCTGCAAATAAAAGGCTGACGGTGATCCGCCAGCCGATCGGAGTGGTAGCCTCAATTACTCCTTGGAATTTCCCGTTGGCTATGATGACGAGGAAGGTAGGACCTGCAATGGCCGCTGGATGTACAGCCATTGTGAAGCCTGCGAAACAATCTCCTATTAGTGCGTTAGCATTTGGCAAATTAGTAGAAATGGCTGGAGTGCCGGCTGGGGTGGTTAATATAGTAACGGGTAGTGCCGGACCTATCTCTGATGAAATCTTTGAAAATCCTGTAGTAAGAAAAATTTCTTTTACCGGTTCTACTGAAGTAGGCAAAATGCTGGTTACCAAGTCAGCCCCACAACTCAAGAGACTTTCCCTTGAGCTTGGAGGACATGCGCCGTTTATCGTTTTTGAAGATGCTGAATTGGAAGCAGCAGCAGCTGGTGCCGTGGCAAGCAAATTCAGAAATACAGGGCAAACGTGCGTTTGTGCAAATCGAATTTACGTCCACCGTTCTGTCATCGATAAATTCTCTGAGCTTTTTGTTGAAAAGGTACAAGCTCTTAAAGTCGGGAATAGTATTGATCCAACAGTTGAAGTCGGGCCTCTTGTCAGCAGTGACGGGCTGGCAAAGGTAGAGGAACATGTACAAGATGCTTTGGCAAAAGGTGCCCGCCTTCTTTGTGGGGGACAAAGGGTGAAAGGGGAATTGGCGGATGGATTGTTCTATGAACCTACCGTTCTTGGTGGAGTGAACAAGGATATGATTATCACATTCGAGGAAACATTTGGTCCGGTTGCCCCAATCATCCCGTTTGATACAGAAGAAGAAGTGATCGAGCTTGCCAATAATACAGAGTACGGGCTGGCGGCTTATTTTTATACACAGAATATAAGCAGGGGCGTTAGGGTATCAGAAGCCCTGGAGTTCGGGATCATTGGCTTTAATGACGCAATTCCCACTGTTGCACAGGCTCCATTTGGCGGCATGAAAGAGAGCGGCATGGGAAGGGAAGGCGGCTATCAAGGCCTTGAAGAATACTTGGAGGAAAAATATATCTCGATGGGTTTTTAGGACAGGGCAATAAAGGCTTAGAGGTCTTTTGATTTGAATATTTTCAAAAATCCTCCCAAAGCTGGCAATAAAACTAGATAGACTGCAAGCGAATCCTAAAAGCTAGGAATCTATCATAATGCAAATGAGGGATAATATGTATGATTTTTCAATTGTAGGTGGAGGAATCATTGGTTTATCTACTGGTATGGCGCTGACGAAGCGGTATCCGGGCACAAAAATAGTCATGATAGAAAAGGAAAAGGATTGGGCCCATCATCAAACTGGCCATAACAGTGGAGTCATCCATTCCGGTATTTATTATAAACCAGGCAGTTTAAAGGCGAAATTTGCACGCGAAGGCAACAAAGCAATGGTCCGATTTTGCCAAGAGCATGGGATTGATTATGATGTATGCGGAAAAGTGATTGTCGCCACCAATCCGGCAGAGCTGCCGCTTTTGAATAACCTGTTCGACCGGGGCATTCAAAACGGGTTGGAAGTCATTAAAATTGGATCTGAGGAATTGTCTGAAATAGAACCACATGTAGCGGGTTTGGGTGCCATCCGGGTTCCAAGCACGGGCATTGCTGATTATAAAGGTGTTTCCCGGAAATTTGCCGAAATCATCCAGGAAGGCGGAGGAGACATCTGTCTCGACACAAAAGTGGAAAATATCGCGGAGGGGACGGACGGGGTCACGATAGAAACAAACCGAGGAACAATAAAATCTCGTTTTCTCATTAACTGTGCCGGCTTGCACAGCGATCGTGTGGCAAAAATGACAGGGATGAATACCGGCATGAAGATCGTACCTTTCCGGGGAGAATATTATGAGCTGGCTCCAGAAAAAAGGCACCTTGTGAAGCACTTGATTTATCCAGTGCCCGACCCGGACTTCCCGTTCCTCGGGGTTCACTTTACCCGGATGATTAATGGCGAGGTTCACGCTGGGCCGAATGCGGTATTGGCCTTTAAACGCGAGGGATATACCAAGAAAGACATTAATGTTAAGGATATGTTCGAAGTATTGACATATCCTGGATTTTGGAAAATGGCCATGCCCAATATGAAAGAAGGCATAAAGGAATATGTACGTTCTTTCAGCAAACAGGCCTTTTTGCATAGCCTCCAACGCCTAATTCCTGAGTTGACGGAGAAGGACATCATTCCAACACATGCCGGCGTGCGGGCACAGGCTCTTATGCAAGATGGAAGCATGGTGGATGACTTTGCAATATTTTCGGGGAAAAATTCGCTGCATATTTGCAATGCCCCGTCTCCTGCAGCAACGGCATCTCTTCAAATCGGAAATGCTGTTGTTGAACGTATTGTAGAGAGTTCACGGATGTTAGACCGATTGGCTTGAATAAAAAAAGCTAAGTAAAGACAATGATGAATAAAGAGTATAATAATCATGGCCATATATACAAGGGCAAGATATTGGAATTTGGGGAAAGTGAGAAAATTGCTTTCCCTTTTCTTATTTTCTCAAAATATTAAAATAATGGAAGAAAAATTATACTTGTAGACTGGGGGATGAGCGGTGGATATATCAGCAGTTCTGTCAGCAGTAAGCATGATGGCAATCATTATTTTATTTGGGGTGATAGTGGGGATAACCTTCGCTGTAACAGAAGAATCAAAACACCTGCTTACTATCATCATTCTCAATATTGCGTTGCCTTCCATTATTTTAAATGGAATATTTACTATTGAAATCAATGATCAATTACTTTCAAAAATGATAACTCTTTTTTTGCTTTCGATTCTTTTCAATACGGTTGGTATCGGATTGGGTTGGATGTGTGCAATAGTGTTTGGTTTTCGTTCAGTGAAATCCAGAAAATTAGCCATCCTGGCAGGTTTGGGGAACACCGGATTTATCGGCATTCCTGTATGTACATCATTGTTTGGGCCTTCGGGAGGCTTATTAGCGGCAATATTTGATGCAGGTCTTGATGTAATCGTTTTTACATTGGTAACTGTGCTATTGAATAAGCAGGGGAAATTTTCATTAAGAAGCCTTAAAGCATTGCTCAACCTTCCGATTTTTGCCATTGTGGTTGGGTTAACCACTGCAATGATTGGGTATAAACCGCCAATTCTTGTAAAAAATTTAGCAGCTGCATTAGCAAATTTAGCCGCCCCATTGGCAATGCTGTACATTGGTTTATTAATATCTGCATTTTTCAAGGAAAAGAAGGAACTGCCTATTCGTTTCATAAGTATTTCGCTTCTGATGAAACTGTTGGTCTTTCCCTTAATAATGCTTGCTGTCTTACAATGGATACCTATCGCCAATGATCTTAAATTAATTGCTTTAGTCGAGGTATCAATGCCAACCTTTATGATAGCTGCTGTCTTATTTGCTCGATATGGCCATGATGAAGGGACTGCGGTTATGGCTACCGTTTATTCTACTATGTTGTCTTTACTCACAATTCCGTTAATTTCCTACATGGCTAGTTTAATTTTTAATTGATTTTTTACGGAACTCTATAGCATATGAGACCTTACGCCTTCTTCCTTAAGATAAGCGGGTGAGCCAAAGCCTGATGAACGGTTCATTCGAAGAAAAAGACAACCTCTCTCACATGAAAAAGAGCAGATTCAACTACCCAGAGTAAATAAGCAGCTTCAAATGGAGGATGACATTTTAAAGCAAGCCGCGCTGATACTAGGACGAAAGTAAATGTGATAATTAATAATCAGTACAAAAATTCGATATCAGCAATGTGCAAAGTCCTCCAGCTTTCCAGAAGCACCTCCTATTATGAAGCAAAAGAGAGAGCTTCCGAAGATGATTTGACATACTCTGCTATCGACATCTTCCATAAAAACCGCCAGTACTGCGGAACCCGAAAAATTATGGCTGAATTGAAAAAGCTTATTCACCAGGTGTCCAGAGACCGGATTGGCCGGATCATGGATAAACAGGGACTAGTCTCGGCGTATACGGTCGCCCAATTCAAACCGCATAGCAAGAGCTGTAATGAATCCAATCAACAGAACGATCTCAATCTTGAATTCGACCAGGACCAAGAGCTTATGGTCGCGGCTAGCGATTTAACCTATGTAAGAGTCAATGGGAAATGGCAGTACATCTGTGTCTTTATTGATCTCTTTAATCGCGAAATCATTGGCTTCAGCACGGGCCCGAATTTAGATGCGGCCTTGATTTACCGGGCTTTATCGTCCATCAACAGGGATATTTTCATACGGATCGCGGCAACGAATTCAAACACAGGCTGATCGACGGCGCTCAGGAGATATTCGGTATCAAATGATCGTTGAAGGGATGTCCTTATGATAACGCGGTGGCAGAAGCAACGTTTAAAATCATCAAGACAGAGTTTGTTAAACGTTACCATTTTAACAGTTTAGAAGAGTTAACAAGGATTACATACAGTGGTTTAATCTCATTCGAATTCACGGATTGTTAGGCTTCATAAGAACTACCGACTATAAACTTGGACACCTTATAAAAACTGTTTAGTATAGTGTTGACAATCCAAATGTGTATATATGGATCAAGTGGAAGACAGCCAAAAACCGCCGAAAGAATTTAATTAAATTGGGGATGGATTAATACACAGCATACAAAAATAGTCACACTAGTAAAGGTGTGACGCGAACGGCACACTCATGGATTCTTAGCACGACCGTAACAAACAAGAGATTAGCTGCATTATAGCTAATTTCTTGTGTACAACATTAACAATCAAGTACATGCTTAGCATAAAATTGAACCGCTGTATACGGATCCGTACGTACGGTAGTGTGAGAGGCCGGGAGATGTTCAATATATAAGTATTCATATATGTAACTGCTGACATTTTCTGTTGAATCCCTACAAAAAGATCTGCCGGATTGTATCCTAAGTTTCTAGAAGCTCTCTATCCTACTTAGTTATTTTATGCTTAATATGAATGTACAAAAAGAGAAAAGGGATATATAGATACACAAAGTAAAAAGCAATGTTTGAATACATTTCATTCAATCGCTCTATTTGACTCCTCTCATTGAGGACATTAGCTATAATAAAGAATAGGACCAGTACAATGAAAAGACTTATACGTTGTTTCACATTTATTACTTTCTTAATAGCACGACAGCCTGCCCATATTTTTACACTGATATTGGGCAATATGAGAAGTAACCAAAACGAAACAACGATAAATTCGACTCTTTCAATTAGCGGGAATTTCGCAATTTTCATTTGAGCTAATGTTGGCCATATTATATGGTTTAATTGTCTTTCACTAAAGAAGACAAATGTGATGAGCGCTATTATTAGATAAAGTAAGCTTGAGAACAAAAGTCCAAAATGGGCCCATTTTTGTGATCTGTCTGGATTCTTTAAGAATGGGTAAAACATGAATAAGGTCTCAAAGCCAACAAACTGAAACAACATAGCTTTAGAGGATAATACGATTTCCTTCACAGAGTGGTTAAAGATGGGTAATAAATTGTAAAAATCGGCAAATTCCAATGAAAAAAAATTAAGGGGAAACAGGATAAAAAAAGGTATGATAGTTCCCCAGAAACACATTCCAGTAATAACGCGGAATCCGCCGGATACAACGTAATAAATGAGGACTAGAAGAATGAGGCTTATTTGCCAAGTCTTCATTAAGGGAAACAGCCAAACTTGAACAACTTCAATATAAACACGGAAAACAATTAAAGCTAATATAAGAAAGTAGAAAATCACAAAAATGTTGAACAGTCCGCCAATCCATTTTCCAAAGTAAAATTTGTGAACATGTATGACATCATTATTAGCAATTCGAAGAATACGATAGATCATCCAAACTAGTATATGAATGCTTATACTTGATAAAATGATGGAAATCCATGCATCATAACCTGCGTCCTTCGTTATATCTCGTTGAAAACTCATGATTCCTATGCCGATAATATTCGTGTAGATCAGAAAGAAAACGTAAAAGGAAGATACTAAATGCCGTTCGTCTAGTAGTGATTTCATGTGGTTCCTCCTCTTATCTGCAGACTTACTCTTCAATACCTGTATTTAGGATGTGAATATTTGTGTGTACAGTGGTTTTTACTTCTGGGTATATGTCCATAAACCGTTGATAGTCCCAATTTCTTGTGGTGGCTCTAACTTTTTCTCCCAACCCAATGGGATCTACATTGTATCCTTGTACAAGTGAAATTAAACGTTGGACCTCTTCTTTAAAGTGTTCATTTAAAATTCGTTCCAATTTTACATTATCTTTATCTTTTTTCAAATCAAACCAGGATGATGCTTTTTCAATCTCTGCATGGATGGTTAAATCGATGAAGATACTCGGAATGCCTTCGCTTTTCTCAACGGTATATCTAGTTTTTGCATCCATGTTTTTTAAGAGAATAAAACCTTCCTTTTTATTTTGTGTGATTTTGGCTTTATATTGCCCATTTTGAGACCCATCAATTAATGTTTTTAGAAAAAAGGATTTTCTTGAATTAATATGATTGATGTACTTCCCGTTCTTTAATAGGGCTAACCCGTCAATTTTAATTTGATCTTCCTCTTGGATAAAATAAGGTAAAATTTGATCCTTCCCTTCTTGATGAAAATTGTTCAAAAACATGTGCAGATTCATTTTTGGCAAATTCCCTCTTTCAATGTTTTGATTGATTTTTTCACTTAAATGGAATGGAACATTCACATGTTCACTGGATTTAATTATATCTTCGGCTTTGTTTTCAGCAATGCCCAACTGCATTCGACTCCCCGTATTTGGATTTCGGGCAAAATTAGTGATAACATCTTCGATCCCTTTCGTGGCATATTCCTTGCCGAACAATACAAAATCCAATTTTCCTGTCTCAATAGGATAGGCTGACTTTGTATTCATTCTCGGGAGTATGTCTTCATAGGAATCAGCCACCGTTTTAAAAATCTTCAATTTGACCTTTCCCTGCTCTGCGAAAATAGGATAAATAGCAATTCCTTTGATTTTGCCTTCTTCCCGATCATATCCTAGAGCTTCAATTATCTGAACTTCATCAATAATCCTCTCATTTATACCACACCCTGATAAAAAGAAAATTAAGCTGAAAGTTAACAGAAAACATAATTTCATTTAATCCACCTTTATTATCCTTTCCTGGTTATTCATCAAAATCACTTTTCTTTTTTTTGTGATTATGCGGGTGGTATCTCCAAATTGATTTAGGACGTAAGTAACTTGGCCTTTTGTATGTTTTACTATAAGAGGAACGGATCAGACTGTCCGTTAAATCCTCAGGCCTAAAAGGATAAAATGGAACGGTATAGGGTGTTCCTAAAGATTCTAACCGTGTAAGGTGAATGATTAAAAAGGCAATCCCTATAACGACACCTAATCCCCCCCAAATAGATGCGAAGAAAATTAAAGGAAAACGTAAAAAACGGATAGTGTTTGACATTTTATAAATTGGGGTAGTAAAGGAAGCTAAGGCAGATAAGGCGACTATAATGAGTAAGACATTACTTGTAAGGGACGCCTCAACTGATGCTTGGCCGATAACAATACCGCCCACTATTCCCAATGTTTGTCCTACCTTTGTAGGTAAACGGACTCCTGCTTCACGTAAAAGTTCAATCGTGAATTCCAGAAAAATCACCTCTAATACCGGGGGAAACGGGACATTATAACGAGAAGTACTAAGTGAACCGAATAAATCGTTTGGAATCATCTCGTAATGGTAAGTGATAACGGCTATATAAATAGATGTTCCAAAAATGGAGAAAAGGACACTGAATACCCGTATTAAACGAAAAAAAGATGCAAGAATCCATGGGAGAAAGTAATCTTCAGGTGAAATAAAATAATCAATGATCGTAGAAGGACCTGTAATGACATATGGCGACCCGCTGCTTAAAACAGCTACTTGTCCGTTAATAAGAGCTTGAACCGCCCTATCCACACGTTCAGTTGGAAGAAGCATAGGAAACGGTGTAAGGGAATTATCTTCTATAAATTGATGCAGAAGAGCAGTATCAAAAATGACATCAAAATCAATATCTTGAAGCCGTTGGGTCATGGTATTAACATGCTGCTCACTCGTAATCCCATCAATATGAGCAATAATAACTCGAGTATTTGATGTAGAACCAATGTTTAATTCTTTCGTAATTAGATCAGTTGTATTTATTTGTTGTCTTAATAAATGTATATTTACATCAATATTCTCAAGAAACCCAATTTGTGGCCCCACCACACTAAATTCATTTTCAACGTTATTTTGTTCACGCAATCCAGCTTTATCATTGGATAAGAGAATTAAAGCAACCCTTTGATCATTTTCCTTCATTTGAAGTATTGCATACCCTTTAAGTAACTTTGATTCAGCTTCGTTCCGATTATCCGTTATTACAATATCTTCTATTGCGATGATTTTCTTTATGTCATCAATTTTCTCTAGCCTGTCTAGTTCAAAAGGGGTCTCCCGGAAAATCATTAAGATTTTCAGTTGGAGTTGTTGTTGATCCACCAGTGTATTGTAGTAAGAAATGATTAAATGTCCCGGTTCATCCGTAAGTGGAAATTGTTTAAAATCACTGGATTTTTTAGCCTTAGCAAACAGCTGGCCAATATCTTGTGCATTCTCAGTCACTGTCTGTTTGTCTTTATTATTTCTGATTTTTCGTTTTTTGAAGAACATCGGATCACCTCCCTATACAAAGGAATTCATATCATTCTATATTATGTAAAGGCATCACCATATTTATGTAAATCCATTTTATAATAAGTAAAAACAAACTTTATCCTCTCCATTTTACATAATATAAATATAGCTTAAAGTAAGCAAAGGACCATGATCCTAATAGAAATAATATCTGTATGGCAGGGGAGGGCAGCCAAACACAAATATACAAATTTAAAATTTTTCAAAATAAAAAAAAGCCAAAAGGCTCTCATAAATCATTGAATGGAGTTAACAAATGTTCCCCTCAATTTTATACCTAATTTAGTATCCTCATTTAACATTAGATTTGGAATGGTGATAGATTTCACTTGGAGGGGATAATATCATTTACAGTTTTTTTAAATTAGTTGAAAATGAAAACATTACATCTAATCAACAAAGGGTTGGAGAAATCTCTCCAACCCTTTCATTTACTATACCTATTATTGAAAAGTAACAATTTTGTTTAAATCAAATCGGTGATGAGGATACCCTTCACCATCTGGTTTTCCAATAGGAAGGATTCCAGCAAATTTTACGTGAGAAGGAAGATTTAATAGTTCTCTTACCTTGTCTTGATCAAAACCTAGCATTGGATTGCTGGCATAGCCCATTCCTTGAACTGCTATCATTAGGATGCCGAACGCAATATTTGTTTGTGTTAATCCCCATTGCCCGCGTTCTTCAACACTCATTCCATTAAAGAAAGCTGACAAATTGGCTACTTCTTCTGCTTTCCGATCTTCGGATAGATCTGGATGTACAGTTTCTGATAAATTCGCCAATACATCTTCCATATCACTTGTTACAACGATTACAGCAGGAGCAGATGTAACCTGCTTTTGCCCATAAGCAGCCTCTTCAAGTTTTTGTTTAACATCTTCATTTGTAACTACATGGAAACGCCAAGGTTGAAGATTCCATGCACTTGGTGATAAACGAACAAGTTCAAATATGTTTATTAGGTCTTCACGGTCAATCGGCTGTTGAATATATTTACGAATACTGTATCGTGATTCTATTGCTTTCTGTACTGATGTTGTTTCAATTTTATTCATCAATGATGTTCACCCATTTTTTTAGTATTTTTAACTCCAATTAATACAGGATACCCTTTAAAGTTTACTTTTCGGCCTTTTAAAGGCCGAAAAGTAAAGTATTTTCATTTCTTCCGCTGATACTTTTCGCGGATTTGATGGAGGATAAGGGTCTTCAACAGATCCTGCTGCCATCTGCAGCCAAATATTGAGAAGTCTGAATAGTGATCATTAACCTTGTTTAATCATTTGTTGCATTTTTGCTGCTGCAGATTTAATATCTGCTTGTCCAGTAATACCACCGCCAACAATGATAAGGTCTGGTTGTGCTTTGATTACTTCTGGAAGTGTTTCTAATTTTATGCCTCCTGCCACTGCAGTTTTTGCATTTTTTACAGCGCTTTTAATGGTTTTTAAATCTTCAAAGGAGTTTTTTCCAACTGCTTGAAGATCGTAGCCAGTGTGAACACAAATATAGTCCACACCCATTGTATCCACTTCTTTAGCACGTCCAGCAAGGTCTTTGACAGCTATCATATCAACAAGAATCTTTTTACCTTGCTTTTTAGCCTCTGTCACTGCACCTTTAATGGACTCGTCTTCAGCTGTACCTAGAATCGTAATAATATCAGCGCCAGCTTCAGATGCTTTCATAACTTCATACCCAGCGGCATCCATAATTTTTAAGTCAGCTAATACTTTTAGATTAGGGAAGGCTTCTTTCATTGCCTTTACAGCATGAAGACCTTCGTTAATAACAACCGGCGTACCGATTTCTACGATATCAATATGTTCCTCAACTTGTTTAACAAGCTCTATTCCTTGTGGGATGTTGACTAAATCTAATGCTAATTGTAATTCCATTTTATATTCACTCCTATAATTTTTTTAGATTGTCGTACAGTAATACTATCTCCAAAGCATATAGTACCATTACGGTAATATTTCCATATTGGATTATCTGTACCAGCAATAAGGATCAATGGTGTTCCCTATCGCTGAACAAATGCAAGTATACAATGTATGATGTTATAATAAAAGTACGCACTTTTATATTACATAGTGCTAAAAAGTATACTATTGATGATAAAAGCAATGGAGGTGAAATAAAATGTCGCGAATGCAGGATAAGGTGTTTAACTGTGAAAAGGAATTAACCCTTTTCGTTATCGGAGGTAAATGGAAAATGCTTATATTGTGGCATCTAGGAAAAGAAGGAACAAAACGATTTGGTGAATTGAAGGCTCTTATGCCGGGGATCACTCAAAGGATGCTGGTTAACCAGTTGCGTGAACTGGAAGAAGACTTGATTATTAATCGAAAAGTATACCCAGTTGTTCCGCCTAAAGTGGAATATTCATTGACCGAACATGGAAAAAGCTTAATCCCGATACTCGATTCCATGTATCAATGGGGTAAAAACTATATGGAGAATGTGATGGATATTCCTGTAAATAAGAGTGTGCCTGTTAAATAGCACTCGTTCCAAAAATAGGGGGTTAAACCGCAAGTAGCCAAAACTTGTGGTTTTTTTCTTGCAATGATTTAGCGTATAAAGGATATGAAGGAGTATATCTGGATAAAAGTTAATATTCCTGTATTGTAAATAATTTTAGCTGATTTGTTTATAGTAAGAAATATTCTATGTTTCGAGTGAGATGTTATGAAATTGGTTGAATATGTTTTTTTAACGCAGCAATTGTCGCTATAGGATTAGAAACTTGTTAGCACCAAATGGGCTAGCAGATGGTTGAAAAAGCTTCTAACAGGAAGCTCCTTTATTGTATTTGGCGATGAAACAATGCTGTTTATGGCAGTTTGTTTTTTTATGTAAAAAAACCGAAAATATACAAGAAATGAATAAAAACTTGCATATTTTGGTTTAAAGTAAAAAATGGAATGAATGATATTAGTGTAGATGTTATTAACATAGCGATAGATGGACGTAGTGCTTTTGAATGCAATTCTTGCTGGTAGCCCGAACATAGCCATTGTTAACAGTAAGGCTGTTAAATTGGATGTACCATTCAAGATAGTTGGTGGAACATAATTAATTTTCCAAGACCATAGGTTTCAAGGCTAATAATCAACAATCCGATAAAAGTCAAGGAAACTCAGATTTCATATCAGATTGCATTCTCCCTGTACGTTTCATCCAATACATAAAGCTCTATCAAAATGATTATCAAACATACTCCCAAAACCAGGATCATTTAAATGCCAGAAACACCTTTATTATTCCCATTTTGCAGAGTGACGCTTTATTAAAGCAATCATACTGTTGATTGATGGAGAAAGCCACTTGTCCTTATGATACGCAAGGAAAGTAGAAATAGCTGGATGTTCTGGTTCTACTTCCTCCCCATGCAATTTCTGGCTTTCCAATTCTTCTTTTACAGAAAAATAGGGTACCAATGAAATTCCCAATCCACTTCTAACACATTGTTTAATTGCTTCAATGCTCTGAAAGTCTAAACTTTCTTTTACATCCATTTGTTTAAAGTTTATATAGTGGTCAAAAACAGACTTATAACTGCATGACCTTTCCGTATATAAAACAGTCTTTGTATTTTCATGCTTTAGAGGGCTTATTAAAACCATTCTTTCTCTTTTCAGTCTTTCACAATGAAGCTCAGGAAGAGACCAGTCATCTTTTTCTAATATTAGAGCTAAATCAATGTCCCCATTTTGAAGACTTGATGCAACCTGGTAATTTTCTATTGATTTGAGTGAAAGATTAACTTTTGGGTAAGTCCTTTTATATTCGAGAAGAATAGATGGAATTCGGCCAATAGTAAGTGATTCCGATATCCCTATGGTCAGATCACCTGTTGGTTCTTCATTTGTATTTAACGCTTGGGAATATAGGTCTATAATCTTTGCAGCATAAGGAAGAAAGTGACGACCATATTGGGTTAAAACAACTTTTTTTCCTAAACGGTCAAATAATGGCTTTCCTAACTCCTCCTCCAGTTCTTTAATATGAGCTGTTATAGAGGATTGGGCATAACCAAGATGTTCAGCCGCTTTTTTAAATCCTTCCCTCTCTACAATTGTCTTGAGTGTGATAAGATGACGAAGCTCCATATAACTATATCCTCCTTAGTTCAATTTTAGCGAACTAATAGTTCATTTCTATCTATTTTACTAAACTATTGTGGTGAATTACAATAGTTGAGTACACAGAAACAAAGTCTGTTTGATGTGATTAGTTTCCGCCCTAAAAATGAGGGTTGTCATGTATGCAACACAAATTGTAAAAAAGGAGGCTGTAACCATGACCGTAAAGATAAAGGTATATTCAGACTATGTATGTCCTTTTTGTTTTTTAGCAGAAAAGCCTTTTGTAGAAGCAATAGAAGGAAAAGATGTGGAAGTGGAATGGATGCCATATGAGCTGCGTCCATATCCAAATGAAACATTGAAGCCAGAAGGACATTATTTACAAAGCACATGGAAACAGTCCGTTTATCCAATGGCCGAACGGATGGGGATTGACATAGTCCTTCCGAGAGTGTCCCCTCAGCCATATACTCATTTAGCCTTTGAAGGGTATCAATATGCAAAGGAAAAAGATAAAGGTAATGAATACAATGACCGTATGCTGCGTGCCTTCTTCCAGGAAGAAAAGGATATTGGTAACATTGATGTACTAACAAAATTAGCTGGTGAAGTAGGGTTGGACGAACAGGAGTATCGGGAGGCTTTAACAACAAGAAGATACAAAGAAGCGCACAAAAAAGCATTGAAACATGCTTATGATGAAGCGGATATTACCGCCGTCCCGACATTTGTTATTGGAGATACGACTATCGCGGGATTACGGTCAAAAGAAACTTTGGAACAAATAATAATGGATGAATTGGATAAACAAAAGCCTGTTATTTTAATGGAAGGCATGGCCTGCGGTATTGAAGGCTGTTAATTAATTCAACAATGGAACATACTATACATGATTTTGAATATGGAAGGAGTTTATATTATGACAAGCAAAGAGGTACTATTTGAAACGGTGAAATTAGGCAGCATAACACTAGACAATCGGGTGGGTGTTGCCCCAATGACACGGACAAGTGCTACACCAGAAGGAGTAGCGACTGACCAAATGGCTGCTTATTATGCGAAATTTGCTCGGGGGGGATTTGGTTTAATCATAACCGAGGGAACATATCCAGATAATACTTATAGTCAAGGATATTTTGATCAACCCGGTATCATAGACAACGAACAAGTACAGGCTTGGAAGAAGGTTACGGATGCTGTTCATCAAGAGCGCGGAAAAATATTTGTTCAATTTATGCACGCGGGTGCCTTATCTCAAGGAAACCGATTTGTAAGTGACACGTTAGGACCATCAGCAGTTCAACCAAAAGGAGAGCAAATGAAAGTTTATGGCGGGGATGGAACATTCCCATTGCCAAAAGAAGCGACAAAGGAGGATATTACGGAGATAATTAAAGGGTTTGTTGAGGCATCAAAGAATGCTAAAGAGGCTGGTTTTGATGGAATTGAAATTCACGGGGCCAATGGGTATATTCTTGATCAGTTCTTGACAGATTATGCAAATAAAAGAACAGATGAGTATGGCGGCACTACAGAAAATCGTGTTCGTTTATTGGTGGAAGTTTCAAGAGCGGTGCGCGAAGCAGTTGGAAATGATTTTCCAGTTGGTATTAGAATTTCTCAGGGGAAAATAAATGACTATTATCATAAGTGGGCCGATAAAGAAAAAGATGCCGAAATTATTTTTGGTCAGCTAGGACAAGCAGGACTAGATTTTATCCATGTGACAGAATTTGAAGCATGGCAGCCTGCGTTCCCTGAAGGTGAAGGAACAAACGCAACAGATTCAGCCTTTGGAGATGGACCTACTCTTGCAGCGTTAGCTAAAAAGTATGGCAAATTACCTGTTATCGCAAACGGAAGCCTTCATGACCCCAAAAAAGCAAAAGAGATTATAGAAAAAGGTGAAGCAGATGTTATCACTTTAGGTCGTGGGGCTCTTGCTAACTATGACTGGGCAAATAAAGTGAAAAGCGGAGAACAACCAGAAGAATTTGTACCGGAAAAAGTATTAAGTCCAAACGCTAAAATTAAAGAATTTGAAGTGTGAATATTCTCCATCAACAGTGCTTAATTGAACAAGCCAAACTAAAAAAGTTGATTCCTGCAGTTTAAGGAATCAACTTTTTTAGTTTAAATTGCTTACTTAGTATCTGAAATTTTCAACATGTTGGCGTTACCGCATTAATAAAAAAAGAATTTGATCCATATTTTCAGATGAAGGAAAAAGAGCAATGGAGAAGCATGGAAATAGACAGGGTGGGCTTACAGAAGATGTTGGCTCACCTTTCGTCTGTCTAAATTAATTTTTGGCTTGCAGACACAAGCCGAATATACAGGTCAGATATTGTTGCAGCTTTACCAATAAGCTTCCATCCCGGTTATGTTTGGTATTCTAATGTAGAAAAGGAATGGGGATTCACTGGTATAGATAATGAAATTTCAACTAGTTTAGAAACTTTATAAATAAATTAAGAGGAGGTGTGAAGATGTATGTATTTTTGAGAAAAAAGAAAATATAGTGTCTTTTAATAATAGTGATAATTATAAGGATGTATTTTTTAATTCTTCTATCAATCAAATAATTATTAATGAAAGGGTGCAGAGAGATTCATCGGCAGGTAGCCAGCGAATATCCTATTCAACACCTACAGCAAACAATACGCCTAACCCACAGTGAAAATGCTTCAAAGACACTCCAGGGAATAGGCAAACAAATCGGAAAAAGCGGATGTCCCAGTTGGAGTTAAGGATTTTGCACATTTATACAAATGTTTCTTTAATATTATTGTTAGATACCGATATATTGATAAGAGATATTAGAATATCGGAAAAATACCTAATGATAGTATTTCTAATTTTTATTAATTATGCAAACAGATTTGATGATCTTATATGCTCCATTGTCGGGTCATTTTATTTGAAGGATATGGAAAATTTAATCTCACTTTCCGTTGGTAGCAGGACTGAAAAAGTTGTACATAATGTAAGTCACATATGGTCTCTTGAAGGTCAACTGAGATAAAACATTCGGGAAAGCAAGGGAAATGAGCATGAAATGGTTTATTAATCTTAAAACTTCAGTAAAGTTAATTTCATCATTTGTATTAATGAGTATTATTCTAGGCGCAGTTGGGATTTATGGTTTAACAAACTTAAGCAAATCAAATGACAATCTAAACTTCATGTATAAAGAACGGGTTATTCCTATTAGTAAACTAGGTTCTACTGAAACTGCGTATCAGAGAATCAGAGTAAGCATTCGTGATTTAGTCATGGTGGCAAAAACAACTGAAAAGAAAGATGAGTTCCAGAAAACAATAAGAGAAGTACAAAAGGAAATTCAAGACAATATTCATTTTTATGAAAATACAACTTTGATACCTGAAGAGCAAAAGCGTCTCGATGATTTGAAGCCTGCCTTAGATAATTATTATACCTATTTAGAAGCTGCAATTAAATTGGGGTATAGCAATGATATTAACGGCTATTTGAAAATGGCTCCTGATTTTAAAGCTTCAGGGGATAAGGTTCAAAATGGTATAAGGGACTTAATCAAATTTAACATTGATTTGAGTAAAAAGTCTGCCGATGATTCTAATGCATTTTACAGTTCTGCTCGTTCTGCCACAATTACTGTTATCATAATTGCGGTATTATTCAGTATAATTTTTGGATATATACTTTCCCAATTCATTGCAAGACCTCTTAAAAGGGTTGTTGATTTAGTGGGTGATGTAGCACAGGGGGATTTAACTAAAACAACGGATATCATTAGCAAGGATGAAGTAGGAGTTTTGGCTAACTCTATTAATAACATGATAATAGATTTGCGTAAAACAGTTGGAAGCATCGTTCAGTCTGCTGAAAGTGTTGCTGCTTCTTCTCAACAAATTTCAGCTACAACTGAAGAAATAGCAAGCGGTGCATCTACTCAGGCAAATGATGCTCAGAGAATCACTGAATTATTTGCGGAGATTTCAAACGGTGCTGAAGGCCAATCAAAGGATTCACAAAAAATGGAGCAACTTTTCAAGGAGTTAAACATAGTAATAGACTCAGTTGCTAAGAAGGCAAAAGAAACCGCAATAATAGGAGAGGCTTTAGCCGAACAATCAGAAAATGGCAGCGTAGTTGTTAAAACTTCTATTGATGGAATGATAGGGGTAAGTGAAAAGATGTTTCTGCTTGAAAACGATGCAAACAAGATTGGGGATATTATCAAGGTAATAGAAGGTATTTCCAGCCAGACAAATCTGCTGGCGCTGAACGCTGCAATTGAAGCAGCACGTGCAGGTGAAAAAGGCAAAGGTTTCGCCGTTGTAGCAGATGAGGTACGTCAACTTGCAGAAAAAAGCAGCGAGGCAACTAAGGAAATTTCAGAAATAATAAAAGGTATTCAGAACAGCACAAAAAGCAGTGTTAAAGCAGTGAAAGAAGAGGTTGATAACTCCCAAGAAACTGGGAAGGCATTCAATACTATCGCAAATATGGTGGTCCAGATTTCAGTAAAAGCAGCAGAAATACAATCAGCAAGTGATAAACAGTCAGCACAGTCAACAGAAGTGCTGAGGGCAATTGAAAATATTGCTTCAGCCAGTATAAAGCAGTCAGAACATTCCGCTGAGGCTATGAAAGCAGTTGAAAGTATAGCAGGAGCTAGTGAAGAATCGGCTGCAGCAAGCGAACAAACTGCAGCAACATCACATTCATTGGCTAATTTAGCAGAAGAGTTAAATGAGTCGGTGTCTGTCTTTAAAATAAAATAACAGAAATAAATATAAACAAACTAGAGAACGGCAGTAACATTACCCTTCTTTTCTTTTTATTATAGGCTCTTTTCTTAAAGATTGTTGTACTTTAATATGTTTTGTGAACCGATTCCGTTGCCGGGTTGATTGGAGTGTAAGGCGCGAGACTGGGAAGGTGAGACCCCGCAGGCAAGCATATTAAGCTAAGGGACGCCAGTTTCAATATTTAATAAGCAGAAGACATCAATGGTTAAAGCAGGTTTTTCCTCTTTTCCAAAAACACAACTCTTATAAACAATATTTGTCAATCGAAAAATCCCTCCTTGTGAAAAAGGGGGGATTTTCTAATAATCTAACAGACAAGTTTGGAATAGTGCCTATCAATTATAATTAACATTTCCTTGTCTTATTTAAATCAGATTGTGCTGGTATCATATTTCACATCAGAAGATAATACCCGCTTGTAAGCTTCATCAATTTGATCAGCCGAAATGACTTCAATTTTCGGGGCGATATTGTGTTCAGCACAGAAGTTCAGCATTTCCTGAGTTTCACGGATACCTCCAATCATTGAACCCGCAAAGGAACGGCGGTGGCCAATGAGAGAAAACACATTTACTGGCAATGGCTCTGCGGGAGCACCGACATTAACCAGTGTTCCATCAAGTGTTAACAATGAGAAATAAGCATTAATGTCAATCTTTGCACTTACCGTATTAATGATTAAGTCAAACGTTCCGGCAAGTTTCTCAAATGTTTCCGGATCGCTTGTAGCATAATAGTGATCTGCACCAAATTCAAAGCCATCGTCTTTTTTGTTCAGCGTTTGTGATAACACAGTGACTTCAGCACTCATGGCATGTGCAATTTTGACTGCCATATGGCCAAGGCCGCCCATTCCGACAACTGCTACTTTCTTTCCGGGACCGGCTCCCCAATGATTTAAAGGCGAGTATGTAGTTATACCTGCGCAAAGTAATGGAGCTGCAGCATCAAGTGGAATGCTATCAGGAATTTTCACTGCAAAGTCTTCAACAACGACAATGTGTGTAGAATAACCGCCTTGAGTAGGCTCGCCGTATTTATCTACGCCGGCGTAAGTAGGAACATTTCCTTTAAGGCAATATTGTTCTTCACCTTTACTGCAATTCTCACATTCACCGCAGGAATCTACCATACATCCGACACCAACCCGGTCTCCAACTTTATACTTTGTCACATTGGCTCCTATATCGGTGACAATTCCTGCAATTTCGTGTCCAGGTACCAGCGGATAGTTTACAGGGCCCCACTCGCCGTGTGCGGTATGGATGTCTGAATGGCAAATGCCTGCAAATTTAATTTCTATTAAAATATCATGTGAATCAAGATCCCGTCTTTGAATCTCAGCTTTACGAAATGATTTGTCCGGACCATCTACAGCTCTTGCTTTTACATTTATCATTGAAAATAACCTCCCATAAACTAAAATCTCTGCAGTTCTTCTTATAAAAACAATCTTATCCCTTATTCCTTTGTTTATCTTACCTTAAACATCAGAATGTGTTTTGGCTTTTGAAGTCTTATAAGGATAAGACCTTTCCATAGGCATTAAAAAACTACAATTAATCTTTTAACAACACCTGTTAATAATTTTTAGGATTAAAATAATTAAAACAAGATAATGAACTAGTTAATTTACTCTGCTTTGTTGTTTATACAACAATACAGAGTAAATTGTGGATTATCTTTATAAGGTATGGTTCTGACAGTGGCTTGTGAGCTGAAGAGGGAATGGTTTCACTCGCCACTTTAACAATGGAAAAAACAAAAAAAGACCGCTGCAAACGGCCATTGATATTTATTCATAGATATTGTTTTAAAGTTTCCTGTAGTGTACCTTTTGTATCTGCATCTTCGTCAAAACGCACTCCTGCATGCACCATTTTTCTAACGAGTTCAGGACGAAGGCCAGTAAGAACTGTTTTGCAGCCCATCATTTTAACACCAGCCAATATCATTTCAAAATGATTTATGACATCCCGTTCCATCATGGCAATACCTGAAAGGTCCATAACAAGTGTCTGTATTCTTGATTTTGCTATATCGTTTAAAACTTTTTCTTCTATTATTTGAATTCTGTAGGAGTCTATTGTCCCGATAAGCGGTAAAACAGAAACGTTACCGCTGACAGGTATAATCGGAACTGATAAGTGCTCCACCATTTCTCTTTGTTTTAAAAATACCGACTCTTTGTATTTGGCATAGTTAAGAAAGAAGTTATTTAAGAACCTGTCAATATTATCATTGATGTTTTTTTCTAAAGTATAAAATTCTGACCGGTCATTCGTTATCTTTTTTTCCTCATCAAGAATACCTGCAAAATGCCATAAGGTTCTTCTGATGGCTTGAACCCATTCTAATTTTAACTCAAGTGTTAATGCATGCTCCGCCCAAGCGATGCCTTCCTGTTTAGCGAACGCCACTAAATCTTGATCTTTCTGGTTAATTACATAATAAATCAATGTCCGGGCATTTTTTAACAAATCAATGTTTCCCTGATTTAAAATATCCGTGATTTTTGTTGAGACATTTACCGCTTCCGAAAGCAACTTGCGCTCAAATGTTTCCCCATGTTCGTGAATAAAGGATTCAATTTCTGTGCCCATTATCTGTAATGTTTCCAATACCCTAGTCCCCTTTGATGAATGATATTTACCTGATAATTGTAAATATATTATATTGCGTTATTTCTTACATAGCAATGTTGTAACTATCTTAAGATAATTAAATGGTAACATTTACTTGAAAAACTACTCAATCGTAAGTAAAAGAGAATATATTTGCGTCTCCTTCTTCTTATTATACAAAATGATAATTTATATTGTAAAAACTTAAATAAGTTTTTTAAACTAAAGGATGCATACATGGTTGCCATCGCAACTTTTCCGTTCGCTGAAATACAGGGGTAAAATTGCATGAATATAATATTTGTTATGCTAGCGTAGGTCTTCCTTGAAAAATAAAGTGCTGTATTCAAATGGATTTTACGTGAATGTAAACATAGTTATATTAACTCCATCATGATATGATTGTAAGTACCAAATAGGAGTGATTTAGTTGCAAAAGGAATTTTCTCAAATAATTAAAGATAATAAAAGCGTACATATTTTTTATTATATTACCGAACAACAATCATATTTAAATAATCTTATATCGTACATTCGGTCAGGGATTGAGCAGGATGACCACATATTAATTATAGAAAGTGAAAAAATAATCCTTCAATTAAATAGGCAATTAAAAGGTATTTTAACCAAGCAACAGATGTCCCATGTTCATACTATTAATAATTTTGACTACTACTGTTCAAATGGAAGTTTTCAGCCGCATGTGATTTTTTCTTATCTGAATAATATTTTAAAACCTTTTTATGACAATGGTTTATCTTTCCGAACCTGGGCTCATGTTGAATGGCATGATGAACAAGAAAGTATATTGGCAATATTAGAAGAGTTTGAAAAGGAAGCAGACAGATTAGTCAATGAAGGGGGATTATATTTAGTTTGTGCATATGATTCGGAGAGAGTGCCTGAATCACTAAAAACGGCATTAATGAGCTGTCACGAATATATAATCAAAGGAAATAAAATCTATCCTTCTGATATGAGTCCTTTGCAGGATATTAGATAATATAAGCTGCCGGAAGAAACATTGTTAACTGGGTATTGTTGGCAAATGGTTCCTTCGTATTATAGAGTTAACCAGTTTTTACTGGTTGCTCTTTTTTTATAGGACCTTTAATTTCAGAAGCGGGTAGATGTATGGTGCGTGGAAGTTAGATCTTGTACACTAAACATTTCATGTAAAATGTATAACAAGCGAAGCTATGGAACTAAAAGAAGGTAAAAGGGGACTTGGTAATACCAGTGTTGGCCTTCCCGTTGCCCATTATAGATAAAAACAGCCCTGGTAAAGTTTCAGTGTGAAGCGTACTAAGGAAGAATTACATTCATTTGGCCTACAAGTCAAGCGGTAAAAAGAAAACGGTTTTTTATGCAAGGAAACTCTGAACATATTAGTTTTAGATTTAGTTAAAGATCATTAGTCAGCCAGGTTTGTCATCATCGGAGCTGATATACACCATATAAGCGGTTTAAAATACCCCAATAATAAGAGATAATTCTGAGTAACCAATATAATTGGGGTATTTTATTCCGATTACAGCGGGAAAAAATAAAACATGTGACAGTGCTTGAGCGAACGAGACAGTTTAATAAAATCACCATCTAAAAAGGAACCGCTATTAGCCTTTACTCCGTTTTTGTAGGCTGCTAAAGTATTTTTTAATTCAAATAGCATTAAGAGGTGGTCACCTTTTACATCAGCAGAGTGGTAAACTTTTAGGTTAGCTTTTACACTCAGTTTGGTGTTTGTTGTAAAGATATATTTTTTCTATTAAGTTTTGCAGTATATAAAAAGATTATTTGCTGCTTATTATGTTTGCTATTTAATGAAAAGGTAAATTAATGGTTACCTGAATTAAATTATTTTTATATTCAGCATGGATTGTCCTGCCATGAAGTTCAATTATACCCTTTGTTATCGAAAGCCCGAGTCCTGCTCCTGACTTATTAGATGTGCGCGCCTTATCTACTCGATAAAACCGTTCAAATAATCTTTCTACTTCCTTTTCCGAAATGGAGTCACATGGATTTGATACCGCAATTTGTACATAATTATTGTTTTTGCTCATCTGAACATGAATTGTTCCGGGGTAGGTACTGTATTTTATCGCATTACTAAAAACATTTTCCACTGCCCGAACCATTTGATCAGGATCGATATCTATCATTATGGGCTCACTTGGAAGTTCTTCTATAAACCTTACATTATACTCTTTTGCAATTGGGACAAGTTCCTCCATTAATTGTCTAAGCATTTGATTTAGACTCACTTTTTCTTTTTTTAGTTGAACTCCCTTATTAGCTAATCGGGTAAAATCGAACAAATCCTCTACTAACTTTTTTAATTGTTCTGATTTTCCATAAGAAATATCTACGTAGTCATCTAATTGCGTCTGATTGTGATATTGCCGATCCTTCACTAATCTCAGATAACCCATAATGGAAGTAAGGGGGGTTCGTAAATCATGTGAGACATTTGTAATCAGTTCGTCTTTCAATTTTTCATTCTGTCTTTGCTTTTCAATCATTGCGTTCAATTCATACGCCATGTAATTAATGTTAGATGCAAGTGAACCAAGTTCATCCATACTCTTCTGCCGGATCCTATAGTGTAAATTCCCCTTTGCTACTTCCATTAATCCTTGCGCAATTTCCTCAATTTCCTTCATTTTTCGCTGTGTAATCAAATAAAAACAAATAATAAAGATAATTAGACCAAGAATATAAGGAGTAACTCCTGTTTCATTCGTATAAAACACTGTAGATTTAGGAATACCTGTTACTATTAGGTAATATTTTCCACCGGATAAATTGATTGGATATATTTTTGTAATAGTAGGGGGTTTTTCATTTTCCTTTCCTGCAAATTTTTTTTTGGCGTTTACTTTCACAGCTTGAAGATTTATTTTGGTATCGCTTACTCCTTTAGATTTATTGAGAACTGCTCCATCTCGATTGGTAAGAACTACCTTAAGATTTTTTGGCTGGTTAGGACTATTAATTAAAAACTTAATTAAATCACTTCTTGTTAAATGATAGATAGAATGTTCATCAGTTGTAACAGATAGCCAATCTTTGCTTTCTCTGGATTTTGGGAGAGAAGAGTTTAGAAACTTATCTTTGAATACCTGGTTTTCATTCCCCAATTCAATGATAAGGTCGTTTATATCTTGATCCATCTGTTGAAATTGTCTTTCTAATTCTGTGGCTCTTTCATCGATTGAAATAATCCCTTCCGTGTAATCAAGATGGCGATCAGTATTTACGAAAAAGGGGCTAGAGGCAAAACCAACAAGGGTGGATACAAGAATACAAATAGCAAATGCCAAAATTACTTGTACCCTAATACTTGTTCTTATAGGTTGAATCAGTTTTTTTAAAAATCCACCTTTTTTGGGAGACTGGTGAGTCTCTATTTTATTGTTCAAATTTATAGCCGACCCCCCAAACAGTTTTTATATAACGTGGTTTCCGTGGATTATTTTCTAGTTTTTCACGCAAATTCCGAATATGAACCATTACTGTATTTTCTGATTCATAAAACGGCTCATTCCATACTTGTTCATAAATTTTTTCAGAACTAAACACGACATCCGGGTTTCTGGCTAATAGCTCTAATATGGCAAATTCCCTTGGGGTTAACTTTATTTCACTCCCTTCAACCAAGACTTTATGGGTAGTAACATTTATCGATAGATCATCTATCGTAATGGCATCCATTTGGTTGATATTATTTAATTGGGAGTACCCATCCGTTTGGTTCAGCCGGAGATACCGACGAAGCTGTGACTTAATACGTGCTACTAATTCTAATGGTTGAAATGGCTTTGTTACATAATCATCCGCACCGGTAGTCAAACCCATAATTTTATCCATATCTTGTGATTTTGCCGAAAGCATAATAATAGGAACATTCCTGCTTTCCCTGATTTTCATACATGCTTGAATTCCATCTAAATGCGGCATCATTATGTCTAATACGACTAAATGAATGGTATTCTCTTCAAGATATTTCAATCCCTCTATTCCATCACCCGCTTTAAGAACCTGGTAACCCTCGTTTGTAAGATAGATACCAATTAAATCTCGAATTTCCTTTTCATCATCAATAATTAGAATGGCTTCCCCGGACATATAAACTCTCCTTTCTAATGCTTAAATTTTACTCCATCCCTCTTAAGAAAAAATAGTAGAAAATCTGAAGATTTTCTGAAGTTCTTCGCAGAGTATTAAGAAAATCTTTAGATAAACCATTATTTTTCCTTAAGAACTTTTTTGTAAGATACTTATAGGCCAACAAGGGAGGCAAAAAAATTGAAAGAAAATTGCCGGCACAAAGGCCTGCTTTTGCTTTTTGCTAAGTATACCAGGTCTTATGTGAATTTATCCGTATATCAATACACCATATCAGGGTGACCATATATTAACAACTAGTTTAAACAAATCGATTCCGTTTAAAAAGGTATGTTGTTCCATACACGGCTTAGTTCTTGTATATATTCTTAACATAAATATACCTCTGTTATAAGGATGGGGCCTTGGCGTTTAATAATTATTGATATGTTCCCTGTTGTATCACATGTTTTTTTAAAAAAACAGAATCCTGATGCCTATTATAACGAAGGATGATTTGATATCAGAAACTCTTCAGATATTCATAGTATTGATCATCCATATCATGTATTAATGTCATGAGCAGCTAATTATTAATTAGAGCTTTTCGTTATGATTCTGGATCTTATTGGTTAAGTTCATAATTAAAGATGCGGACAACATATATAGTTGGCTATTTTTACTATACTGCAGAACACCAGGGTTCTTAAACTGTTTAGACGTCATTAGGAGATGAAATCAATGAGAAAAAAAGTATTAATTTTGACAGGGAATTATGGTGAGGGTCATACTCAAGTAGCTCAGGCTCTAAATGACGCCATAAATATTCGTTTTCCTGAATTAAAACCTGTAATATGCGATTTAATGGAATCCGTTCATCCGCATTTCAATCAAGTTAGCCGTTTTTTATTTTTACAAGGTGTGAAAAAATTCCCAATGATCTATGGATATTTGTTCCAAAAAACACGAAGAATGAATCCCTTAACGAAAATCATGAAAACTATGTTCTCTTCAGGCGTTGGAGGGACACTTAAATTAATTGAAGAAATACAGCCAACGGTAATAGTCAGTACATTTCCATTGGCAGCAGCGGTCATGTCGAAAATAAAAGAATATGGAGTAACAAACATTCCCACAGTAACGATTATTACAGATCATACTGATCATAGCTGCTGGATTTATCCCCATACAGATCAATATATTGTTGGTTCAAATGAGGTTCGGAATTTATTGATACAATTAGGTGTAAAGGAGGAACGGATTGCGGATACAGGGATTCCGATTCGTCCGCAATTCTCTCAGGAATGTAAACGAGAAGAAATTACTGAAAAGTATGGATTAATGCCTAACATGCCAACGGTATTAGTGATGGGTGGAGGATTGGGGCTAATTGGTAATGGGAATGCCATTATTAAGAAGCTGGAAGCTTTGCCGCAGCCAGTACAATTTGTTTTTGTTTGCGGTCATAATAATAAACTTTTTATGCAATTGAAGGAAAGATTAAAGGGTTCAAAGCATTGCTATCATCTTACTGGTTATATTCATTATGTTCATGAATTAATGGCGATTTCGAATCTCATGATCACCAAACCGGGAGGAGTCACAACATTTGAAGCAATTGCGATGGAATTGCCTATGCTTTTATACAAACCGATTCCTGGCCAGGAACAGGACAATGTTAAGTTTCTAGTACATTCAGGAGTAGCAATTGACGCAGAAAACTATTCAGATTTAACTGAAGGATTATCAGACTTACTTAATCATCCAGAACGATTACAGGAAATGAGGGAAAATTCAAAAAAGTTCCATCCGAAAGAATCATCATTTGCATCTTTAGATGTGATTGTAAATACAATAGCGGAAAATAATAGTTTACTAGAATATTCTTATTCAATTGGTTCATAAGGAAGTGAGAGGGAGGTGAATCTATTGATAAAACTTATCCTGTTTCTAGTGCTGTTATTAATGATCTACTGGTTTATCCCGTATTTCCTTACTAGAATACTTAGTATTGGTGTAATAAAGCAAAAAAGACACTCAGCAAAGTTAGCTTTTACATTTGACGATGGTCCCAATCCGATTTATACCCCCCAGCTTTTGAACTTATTAAAATTAAATCATATTAAAGCAACTTTTTTTGTTGTAGGTTATAAAGCGGAACAGTACCCAGAATTAATCGAAAGAATGCATGCAGAGGGGCATTTAATAGGGCTTCACAATTACGTTCACAAATCCAACTGGCTGCTGGATCCTTGGACGATTCGGTGTCATTTAGAGAAAAGTGCATCCATGATTGAAAAGATAACAGGCGAAAGGCCCATTTATTATCGTCCTCCTTGGGGATTAATGAATGTATTTGATTTTTTTCTGCTGACAAGGTATAAGATCGTTCTATGGTCTGTTATGGCGGATGATTGGCGCAGTAGGGGAGGAAGTGAAAAAATCAAAAAGAGGCTGCTTGATAATATAAAAAACGGAAGTGTCATTCTCCTGCATGATTGCGGAAAAACATTTGGTGCAGATGAGGATGCCCCGACTTACACAATACAAGCTTTAAAAGAGGTTTTTAGAGAAATTTCAAACACAGAGTTGGATTGTGTTCGAATTGACGAATTATAAGTGAAGTTAAAAATAATTGAATCAGTTTATAGGATTTAAACCTTGGTGAAAATTAAACAAGTAATATCGGTTCTATTTACTGTAATAAAACGGAAAATCGGAAGAAAAAGCAGAAAGGGTTGTGTTTTATGTCGGGCTTCATACAAACTGTATTCGATTGGCTGTCACAACTAGGTTATTTAGGTATTACACTTGGTCTTATGGTAGAAGTAATTCCTAGTGAGATAGTTTTAGCATATGGGGGTTATTTAATTTCCATTGGAAAAATCTCATTTTTAGGTGCTGTTTTGGCAGGTGCAATAGGCGGTATTATAGCACAATGGTTTCTATATTGGATTGGAAGATATGGAGGAAGACCATTTATTGAAAAATATGGGAAATACTTATTTATTCGTTCTTCACATATTGAAATAGCTGAGCAGTGGTTTTATAAATACGGTGCTGGAGTTATTTTTACAGCGAGATTTATCCCGGTTGTAAGACACGCTATTTCAATTCCAGCAGGGATTGCGAAAATGTCGTTTGCAAAATTCAGCTTCTACACCATTCTTGCCATTATACCTTGGTCTATATTATTTATTTACCTCGGAACGACCCTTGGAACAAAATGGGAGCAAATTAATCATGCTGCAGCACCATATGTAACACCAGCCATTATTGCTGCAGTAATCCTAACCGTTATTTACCTCGTAATCAATTGGAAAAAAAGAAGAAAATAACCCTATGGGAATTTATCGTTAAATTGAATGCATTTCTTCTCTATAAGCAAAATCTATTTGATTAGAGATTTTTATGTTCATGGATTGCTTCATAATTATCCTTCATGGCTGCCATGTTGCTCGTTTTTTTTAAACAGGGCATAGCCATTTTATAGCGGCTAGATGAATAGCAGCGTTATTATAACAATCTTGGAGAAAAAGCTTTATTCACTATTATTTGTACCTTGTCCTTTGGGATTGGTTATATTTCTGCAGAAAGAATTTAACTAGAAAGCAGTGAAAAGATGTCTATTCGTCTTAGACTTGTAATATCCTATCTTGCCATGATTTTTATCCCGATTGTTTTTGTTGTTATTTCAGCTTTATTAGTAGCACTGCTTTTTAAAGGAGATATTAAGGAGCTGAAGGATTTCTATTTACCCCCGGAACAACAACATGGAATTTCAAAAATAGATCAATTATATATTGATTTGCATGTGAAAACATTAACAAATCCGGGACAGTTTTCAAATCAGGAGTATTTAAGGCAAGTTGATAGAGAATTAAGAAAAACAGATGGACAGAGGCTTATCGTACGAAAGGGAAAAAACATTATTTTTCATTCGGATTCATTAAAAAGTGTAGAAAAAAATGAACTCGCTTTGTTCGGAATATCTGGTGATGTTGACCCAGTTGAAATAATCGATCATCAAGTAGTCACAATAAAAAAACTTGATTTCTTTTACCCTGATAATACGGAGGGATCCCTGTTTTTTGTTACGGACGCTAACAGCCTTGCGCAATTTGTTCGTTCATCTTTCCCGATTTTATTTGCCGGTCTAATTATCATCTTACTAATTACAAATGGATTGCTTACTTTTTTCGTTTCTAAAAGCATCCTTGTACCCATTAGAGCATTGCAAAAAGCGGCGCAGCAGATGGAAGAAGGGAACCTGAATGTTCAAATAAAACCTCTGTCTAGAGATGAATTAGGTCAGTTAGCCCAGGGTTTTGAGAAAATGAGAATTAAATTAAAAGAATCGATTGAAAAGCAGATTGAATATGAAGAAAACAGGAAAGAGCTAGTGGCAAATATATCACATGATCTTAAAACACCGATAACAACGATTAAAGGCTATGTTGAAGGGATTCAGGATGGTGTAGCAAATAACCCGGAAAAAATAAATCGTTACCTTCAGACGATTTATTCAAAATCCGTCGATTTGGATCATATGATTGACGAGCTTTTCTTATATTCGAAATTAGATTTAAATCGTCTTCCATTTCACTTTGAAGAAATCTATTTTGAGAAGTATCTCGAGGATTATGTCGAAGAACTTCGATTCGAAGTCGAGGAAATCAATGTGCAAGTGGAACTGATAATTGAAAAAAATGGGAATTATTTAATAAATGGAGATTGGGAACGCTTAAAGCGGGTCATTACCAATATTGTAGAAAATTCCTTGAAGTATATCAATAAAGAAGACAAGAAGCTTTCATTTCACCTTTCCGCTACAGATTCCCAACTTCTTTTTTCATTGGAAGATAACGGACCAGGGATTGAGGAGGAGAATCTGCCGTTCATCTTTGATCGATTTTACCGCGAAGATTTAGCTAGGGGAACAGAAAAAGGCGGCAGCGGCCTTGGATTATCTATTGCAAAAAGAATAATAGAAGAACACCACGGTACTATATGGGCAGAAAGCAAAAAAGGGAAGGGAACGACGATTATATTTACATTAGAAAAAGCGGGTGTGGAAAGTGAAACGGATTTTAATAATTGAAGATGATAAAAGCATTGCAGAACTGGAACGTGATTACTTAGAAATAGGGGGTTTTTCAGTGGAGATTGCTTTAACAGGCCAGGATGGACTAGATCTTGCCTTAAAGGATGAAATTGATTTAGTATTACTCGATCTTATGCTTCCTGGTGTGGGCGGCTTTGAAATTTGTAAGGCAATCCGAATCGAGAAAGATATCCCTGTTCTTTTGGTATCAGCAAAAAAAGAGGATATTGATAAAATACGCGGATTCGGATTAGGCGCCGATGATTATATTGTTAAGCCATTTAGTCCTTCTGAGCTTGTCGCAAGAGTCAAGGCACATCTTTCCCGATATGACCGGCTCATTGGCAGGGATTTGTTGAGTGACAGTATTATGGTTCGTGGTTTAAGAATTGATCAGGATTCAAGAAGGGTATTTGTTAACAGTGATGAAATGATTTTAACCACGAAGGAGTTTGATCTTCTGACATTTTTAGCCCTTCATCCGAACCGTGTTTTCAGTAAAGAGCAATTATTTGAAAGTTTGTGGGGCTTTGATTCAATAGGTGATGTCTCCACAGTGACCGTTCATATTCGGAAAATTCGCGAAAAAATTGAATTGGATTCTTCTTTTCCTCAATACATTGAAACGATTAGGGGAGCAGGCTACAGATTTAAAGGATAAGTTAATACAACTGCTTCTAATGAAGGCTATATATATTTTGGAGAAGCAGCTGCAGGTGTACATGGGGAGATTGCTCAATCATTTGTATTAGATGGAAGTGGAAATGGATAAGAGAATAGCCATTTATCAATCGCAGCAAGGGCCGATCGTTCTTATTTACCTGAACTAGAAAAGGCGATAGCCCGCTTCCTATATATCTTCAATATAATTTAAGTGTTTATCACTACAATAATAAATGAAAGAAGGACAAGAGGACAACTTTTGTCCTTTTTGCTATTTTTGTAAATAGAGCACTATTTGATTTATTTTAGAGTTTATAAAGGAAGAAAAGCTGCAAAAGGGGACCAAGCAGATATTAATTTAAACATATAAAATGTCTATAGTACACTTTCTGTTAAATCAGGTTTAGTTGAGGTTCATTGTAGCACTGATACGGTATAGAAGAAAATAGCTAAAGGGTGCATAGCTCAAAAAGGATCGGTGCTTCGGGTTCCTATTTGTTTGATGAGGGCGGATATTCTTAAAGGAAAAAGAATACCATACATTATAAATGAAGATATGGTGATAGATGGGATGACCGAAAAAACTGCTTCCCTTACTACCTTGAAGATATTGAAAATCCTAAAATTAATAGTCCGTTAGTATTTAAGAAGTAAAGGCTGATACCGTAGCCCTGGGGTTGTTCCGTTTTTCCACTGACAAGATAGTGCAGGAGACACTCGGTTGATTATCCAGGGTTAAAAAAAATTTCCATCAAATTTCTCTTTTGCACTAACCGGGCGGAGTTTAACAGGTGTAATAGAGGAGGCTCTTTCTCTTGTATCACTAACGAAGCACAGTTTAATCTGAGTTCTATTTAAAAAGGAACCGTGAATAGCGGTTCCTAAGATTATTATTTGTTTGCTGCGTTTATAGTACTAATTGAGTTGATAAGTGCTTTTTTACACTTGTTTTTATCAGGATTCGATGAACGGACTGCTGCTAATACAACATCAATTGTTCCATCAATTTTAGTCCATGCAGCGCCATCGATTTTTCGAAGCTTAGGTTCTTCTGTATCCCACTGATTTTCCAAAGTATCAGCGCTTTTTTTTGCTGAAGAAAAGTCGTTTTTGTTTACAGCGTTTAGCATATCATTTTCGATTTTCACAAAATTGTTTAACTGTCCAGATAATGTAGTTTGTGAAGCACCAGATTTTGATGTTGATTTATTTGCAGTTTTTAAGACACTAAGTGAATGAGTAAGTGCTGTTTTGCTTTTATTAACATCAGGTTTTGAGGAACGAACCGCTGCCAGCACAGAATCAATGGTTCCATCAATTTTTGTCCATGTAGTGCTATCAATGCTTCTAAGCTTAGGTTCTTGTGTATCCCACTGATTTTCCAAATGGTCAGCGTCTTTTTTTGCCGAAGAAAAGTTGTTTTTATTTACTGCATTTAGCATATCATTTTCAATTTTAATAAAATCATTTAATTGACCAGCTAATGTAGCTTGCTCTTTTGCACCTTGTGAAGCAAGATTATTACTGCGCCAGTTATAACCGCCTATACCAGCAACTAAGAAAATCACGAGTACAACAATCGTTTGTGTTCGTACATGTTTCTTATTTTGGTCTGTTTCCTCTATATCACTTGCAGCATTCGTATCAATTTTTGAAACTGCAAGGAAAATGATGATTGCTAATATAGCGATAAGAAAAATCACACTCGTAAAGGTTGTTCCGAGCCCTAATCCGCCATTTACTTTTGATTGAGACAGGTAATCTCCAATTGATGCTCCAAGCGGACGAGTCAAAATATATGCAATCCAGAAAGCTAATACTCCGTCAAGGTTCAAAATTTTATATGCTAAGTACACAAGAGCAATAATAATAACAACGCCTATTCCTGTGTAAAGATAACCAAAACCAAGTTGTTCGGAGTATAAATCTCCGACCGCTGTTCCAAGTGCAAAGGTGAAAAGGATCGTAAGCCAGTAGAAAACCTCTCTTTTTCTAGTGAAAATCGAGTGAATCGATAAGGTTTTTTCACTAAGATACCATAAGAGAAAAGTCAGTCCCAGCAGCACTGAGAAAACGGCAGTGCTGACCTCAAGCGGTACACCCATATTGTCTGTCAAATTATCTGTTACCAATGTTCCAAATACGCTTATTAAAACAACTGTTATCCAGTAAATCACTGGAACATACTTGTGTACTTTAAATTGGAAAAACAAGGCGATAAAAAATGCAGCTCCCATAATAATGGTAGTAACAGTTAAGCCAAGTCCAATGTTGAAATTGATAAAATCAGCAAATGTTTCACCAACAGTTGTACATAAAATTTTGATGATCCAAAAGAAAATTGTCACTTGTGGAACTTTATTAAGTAAAATTTTCATTTTATTTTGATTTTCCTGCATATATAGTTTCCTTTCTTTAAAGTGGTTTCCCACAGTATCCTTTTATTCTCACTTAGCATTACCATCCAGGGTACAGCGTATTATTAAGATGCTCTTTCCTTTTCATCGTTAAATTCCACACTTTTTGCGGGTGAGCCTCCCCGAAAGTGGACTAGGAGGATAATAAAAATCAGTAAAACAAAGCTGACTATACCTTTGTCTATACCAAGACCACCGTGACTATGAGACGCTGCTAACCAATCCGAGAACGAGGCACCAACGGGACGCGTCATGATATAAGCGAACCAGAAAGCAAAAATTTCATTAAGACCAAATAATCGGTAACCTAGAGCCGGAATAACAAGCAAGACAGTAAATAATAAACCGGAAGACAAGTAGCCGAGGTGCATGCTTGATGCGGTCATATCTCCTGCTGCGGTACCAAGTGCGAATGTAACCAGTACGGTGAGCCAGTAAAAGACCTCGCGGCGCCGGGTGAAAATGCTGTGTACAGACAACGTTTTTTCTTTCGAAAACCAAGCTAATAGAACAGCGGAGAGAGCCGCAATAAAGAAAATGGTGGAAGCGATGTAGGGTATGCCCAGTCCGACACGAACCACGTCTGCAGCCATTGTGCCAAAAATACTAACCATAATGACAACTAACCAGTAAACCTTTGGTATATATCTTCGTACTTTGAACTGTAATATCATTGCTGCTGCAATAATTAGAATACTTAGCGGTGCCGAAATTAACGGATTTAGATTCTCGAATAAATAATCGGATGCTACTTCACCCATTCCAGTAGTCAGTAGCTTAGTAATCCAAAAGTAGAGTGTAATTTCTGGAACTTTAGCAAACATTCCTTTTGCCAGAATCATGGTGTCCGGTAAAGATTTGTTCATTTTTTAAGGACCTTCTTCCAATAAATTTCAATGCCAAAGACGTTAATATAGCTTCAAAACTTTCTGATGAAAACATGTCATCAGAAAGTACGCCTAGTGTAGCTATACATATCGCAAAACCTTAATAAGCCTTCTGATAAGTGTTTAATATTTGTAGACTTAAAGGTATTAGCATTTTTGTTTGTTCTGAAACGACTAAGTTTTTTTAAAATGAATGAATCTCCTTTTATCAAGTATATTGTTTCTAAGTGTTTTTCAACTCTTATACATTAGAGATGACGCTTCTCTACTATATTACAAATTGGTCAGCTAGTTATTAAGCCTCAATTAAAATAAACTTAAATTTCTATTAAGTATAGGCGGCATTTTATAATTGAAACATCTATTGAAAAACTGTAACTCAAGGATCCAGATAAATATAAGTATGTGCAGGTTCCTTTATGAAACTAATAATGTAGATCTACCCTTGCAATATTTAAGAAACTGCAAATAGTAAATTAATAAGTTATTAGTGAGAAATCTTACTTAGATAAAGTGGGGAAAAAAGAGGGTTTTTTTAACTTTTGGATAATTTTATATTTGTCTGCAATAAAACTAAATGACATGGAGGGAAAGTTATGAAACCTGTCCATATACCGGATTTTTCAGCAAGGCCGTTTAATCTAACGGTAGTGCGGACAATGAATGCACAGCCAAATGTCCTTTTCGAAGCGTGGACAAACCAGTTTGACCGTTGGTTTGCGGCGCCTGGAAGCGTAATTATGCGGGGGGAAGTCAACACAGCCTTCTTTTTTGAAACTGAATTTGAAGATAAACGTTATCCTCATTACGGCAGATTTTTAAAGCTTGAGCAAAACAGCCTTATTGAAATCACTTGGGTCACTGGAGCAGGAGGAACAAAAGGAGCGGAGACGGTTGTTACTGTTAAGCTTGAGCCATACGGCAACGGCACGAAGTTGTTTTTAACACATTCAGGATTTCCAGACGAAGAATCCAGGAATCAGCATAAACAAGCATGGCCATTAGTGCTTGAACAGTTGGACAGGAGAATGTTGGAACCCTTGTGAAAAGTAAAAATGATAGAGGCTATGCAGGTGAAATATTCATTAGTTTATACAGTTAAATGAGAGTTTAAAGCAATAAATTTGCAGGTGGGACATGTTTTTTTGGATGATCAAGAAGCAGTACCTGCCAGATTGAAAATGGAGGTCAATGCACCTTTACCTTGTATTATTTAATTTATATTCAAAATATCTAAACTATAACCTTTGTTTCCATACGTTGATAGCTCAATGTGGGGTATGGAAAGTGGCTGTAAATAAGAATGTCCAAAGTGGCATTTAAGACCATAATGGAATATTAGACTTTGATAAAGCATTGCATCAAAAAATATTTTTGAATGTTTTGGAGGCATTCGGATATTCTGAAAGTGTTACTAATCCTTTTTGGCTTGGCGGAATGGGGTATTAGGAAAGATAGCTGCTGAATGTGTGTTTGATAATGATAAAATAAATGAAGTAACTGGATATACTGAGAACTCTTGGTATGCAGCGCTGCCTGTTAAAGATATTTATATCTCCGAAAAAAGGCCAAAGATAATTCGAAAATTATTAAAGTGTTGTGTGAAGATGTCTAAATATCGTTATTTAGCTTATTAATGATTAATGCCTGCAGCCGGTATCATACATTGCTGATTTCTGCACTTTTTTGATGGAGGGCAGAACGCTTGACTCCCTGAGTCTAGCGTCTGAAGCAGAATTTATACAGAGTCTATTTTTTTATTGTGCTAAAGAGGTTAATGGAAAAAAATGCTGTATAGGGTTTGTTTAAAAGAAATAGTATTTCAATATTCCTCTAACTAACAAGGATTTGATTTATTACAAAGGAGGGTAAGTTTGATGTTGAATCGTGTTATTCAACAATTTGGACTTCAGGTACAATCAATTAACGAGGTTGAGGATTCCCATAGTTCAACAGTTTATAAATGTACATTGTCTAATGGTGAAAATGTTTTTTTGAAAATCCCATATACAAAATTGAAGTGTCAGCGGGAGGCAGAAGCCTATGATATTTTAAAAGGAAGGATTTCCATTCCTGATATGCTGGGGTATTGGTCTGGTGATGAAGAATGTCCAGGTGCTTTTTTATTATCTGAATTAAAAGGAAAACCGCTGTCAGTAATGGCTACACCGCTAGCCGCGTTTCAAGTTGGGGTCCTTCAAGCTGAGATGCATACTATCAGTCCGGTTGCAGGAAAAATGTTAAGTGCCATACAAAATGAATTTGCAGACTGGTCTAATTTTATTGAAAAACAATTTTATAGCTTTGCCGAGGATGTAAGTCTCGTTTTGGATGCGCATTTATACCAAAAGTCCATTGAAAAATTCGAGAAAATGAAGAATCAGCTTCCCGTTCCGGATGGACCAAGCTTCGTACATATGGATTTTCGTCCAGCTAACATAATTGTTGATGATAACAGAGTTTCAGGACTTATCGATTTCGAGAGTGTAAGGTTTGGTTCAACAGAAATGGATTTCACCAAATTATACCGGGATTTTCTGCGCTTTGATTCCTCCTTGTATAACGCCTATCGGGATGGCTATAACAGTATCAGACCATTGATTGATTTAGAAAGTGTATTGCCTTTTTATCGATTTATGGATGCCTTCAATAGTATAGGATGGTGTAAGCGCCGCGGAATTAAGAAAAATACGTTATTTTTAGAAGAAAATGTAGCGAGTTTAAAAAAATTCATCCATTAATTCAGGTGAGTACACAGCATTCTTCTTCATCAGTAAGTCATACTGATAGTTTCAAAAATGATGCAATGTATTAAAGTGATGGTGAGTTGCTAACTTAAGGAACACTACGAAATTAAGAGTGAACTCGCCAATCTGTTCACTCTTTCCAGAAAACGATCCAACCTGCAAGGGCTCTCATCAATGGCTTTTTGAGATAAACCTTCTTTTGGGAGGTGTAAATAACAGAAAACTCAAACAATTAAAATTAACATAGATAATAATAAAAATGCATGACATTCATAAAAATCTTGTGAATTTCTCTTGTATTTGAATAATTATGAAGTATAGTTTATATATCTGCAATTTTCCTTTTTGTTATGCTTGAAATTGCTGAAGTGAAACAAGATGCTGATGATTTTATGTCTGCGGCAGAATGAAAATAATTTTTTTTTGAATAACATGTCGAGACTCGAGCACATAACTTTGATTTTGCAGTATTTTCTTTTATAATAAAATCTTCACTTCGAAATATGTGTATACCAAAGATACAGGCTTTCTAGATGTGCCTTTATAGGTGTTAAGAGATGCGGATAGCAAAAAATGTTGTGATAAATTTAAATAGAGGAGAAATATCATCAATGATTATTCAGGAAAAAGAAAGAAGCAAAAATAGTGTAACCCCTATTTTTGCTGTTATGCTTGCTGGTGCGGTTATTGCGTTTTTGAATCAAACGTTAATTAATATTGCCTTGCCGCAGCTAATGACACATTTTCACGTAGTGGCAGCTACTGCAAATTGGCTGACTACTATTTTTATGCTTGTTAACGGAATCGTCATTCCAATCACTGCTTATTTAATGGAACGTTTTACAACAAGACAGCTTTACCTTGCATCTATGGGTCTTTTTGCTTTAGGCACGCTGCTGTGCGGAATTGCTCCATATTTCTCTGTACTGCTGGTCGGACGTGTAGTACAGGCTGCTGGAGCCGGCATTTTATTTCCTCTTATCACGAATGTTATTTTTACATTGTTTCCTCCTGAACGAAGGGGATTTGCTATGGGGATTTTCGGTGTGGCTATGAACTTTGCGCCTGCTGTCGGCCCCACTCTTTCTGGATGGATCATTCAGAATTATTCTTGGCGTGTGTTATTTTTCGTTATTTTCCCTTTTGCTTTTCTTAATTTCATTGCCGCGATTTTCTTGGTAAAGAATGTGTCTGTAACGAGCAGGCCGAAGCTTGATAGATTAGGTGTCGCTTTATCCACAATAGGATTTGGCGGTGTACTTTACGCCTTTGCAACAGGCGGGACAAAAGGCTGGACAGATTCAGAAGTCCTTTTCATGTTCCTTGCAGGTGCTATAAGTTTGGCCCTATTTGTGTGGAGACAGTTCAGGGTAAACCATCCTATCCTTGAATTCCGGATATTCCGTTATCCCATTTTTACACTGACAACCATCATCAATGTAATAGTAACGATGGCAATGTTTTCAGGGATGATTTTAATGCCGATTTATATGCAGAGTGTACGCGGATTTACACCGCTGCAATCAGGCTTAATGCTGCTTCCGGGCGGTATTGTTATGGGAATCATGTCACCTATAACTGGAAGGCTTTTTGATAAATTCGGTGCGAAATGGCTTGCTGTTTCCGGTTTAGCGATAACGATCGTTACCACTTATGCACTCACACAGCTTGAAGTGACCACCACTTTTTCCTACGTTGTAACGATTTATACAATCAGGATGTTCGGAATGTCCATATTAATGATGCCGATATTCACAGCGGGGTTAAATGAATTGGCGCTTACTCTTAATAAATATGGAACAGCTCTTGTTAACACGTTAAGAATGGTCGCTGGTGCTGTCGGTATGGCTTTCTTTGTGTCTATCATGACGAATCAGGGAACAAAGCATGTTACTGAAATCGTGAGCAGGCAGCATATACTGCCAGCCGATAAAGCCCATTTTGCTCTTGCAGCCAGAGAGGGTGCTGTTATGGGTATAAATGATGCATTTATGATTGCTACCTGGCTGACAGTTGCAGCTTTTGTTCTTGCGTTTTTTATCCGCCGTACAGAACCGAAGGAAGACACGATTACCAATCGCCGGAAACTCTCCGCCAAAGGTTAACAAGAAAGATGTAAGTGATATTTTGTGCCACAGAAAAACTGTTAATTAGCTGGTGTCTTGGCAGAATTAAATACAACAAAGCCGTACTTATTTGAAATAAAGTACGGCTTTTTCATGTTCTAAAAGCTTTTGCTGCTTGTTTTGCCCCGCCAGCTTTTTGGATAGTTTGCTGCATAAATGTTCCATGGCACCACACTCCCATTCACTATCCCGGGAAGGATGAGAGTAACAATTGCCATACAGGAGTGATTTCGCTATGAAGAAATAAACATAGGATCATACCCATTTATGGCACATTAAGAGAAGCCATTTTTTTTAATTTCAATAAA
This sequence comes from Bacillus sp. MUM 13, assembly GCF_001866725.1. Lineage (NCBI taxonomy): Bacteria > Bacillati > Bacillota > Bacilli > Caryophanales > Bacillaceae > Bacillus > Bacillus sp. MUM 13. The sequence continues at coordinate 6,434 of NZ_MLYQ01000056.1, read as the reverse complement.
GATTATGTTTTAATGGAATAAAGTGAAAAATTGAGAGGGTGACCAAATATTAGCATGAATAAAGTGCGGATCATGACAATCCTTTCCTCGTGTATAGCTGTTTTGTTCCTGGTTTGCTTTGGGTGGGCCATGAAGGATTATTACGGCAAGCATAAAAATGGATCGTTAGATAAACCGAAGATTTCTGCAAGCGTACCAACAAGCGATAAAAATAGCATGGACATAGTGGCTCTGGGAGATTCACTGACACGGGGAACCGGTGATGATTCAGGGAAGGGCTACGTTGGAATAGTCACAGATAAACTGAAAAAGAAATTTAAAACAAACGTCATTGTCCATAATCTCGGCATAAACGGCCAAACCTCTGTCCAGCTTGCAAAACAAGTAAAACAGGAAGAAGTTAAGCGCCAGCTTGCCGGGACAGATACGGTTATGATTACGATAGGAGGAAATGATCTGTTTCAGGGCGGCAAGACACTTTCTGATCTGGCTCCAAAAAATATTAAAGCCATCCAGACGGGGTATCTAAAAAATCTGAAATCCATATTGACAGATATCCGTTCTGATAATAAGGAAGTTACGGTTTTCGTAATCGGTTTGTATAATCCTTTTATCGGCCTTCAGGACAGCAAGCTGACCAGTGCCATTGTAAGAGATTGGAATTACCAGGCTTCTGAGCTGTGTGCTGGATATTCCAAGGTTGTTTTTATTCCAGTTTTTGATTTGTTTCAGCTCTCTATTAATGACTATTTATATAGTGATAAATTTCACCCAAATCAGGCCGGTTATCAATTAATCGCAGAACGTATTGCCCCTATGATTAAGTGGGAGGGGAATAAACCATGAGCACAATTACACTTTCAGTGAAAAACTTGAAAAAGACAATCGGCAAGCATGAGATCATTAAAGGAGTAAGCTTTCAATTATTGGAGGGCGAGGTATTCGGTTTTCTTGGCCCGAACGGGGCTGGAAAGACCACGACAATAAGGATGCTGGTAGGATTGATAAAGCCTACCTCAGGAAGCATAGAAATCTGCGGATATAATGTAAAAAGACAATTTACGAAAGCCATGGAGCAAATGGGATGTATCGTAGAAAATCCTGAACTATATCCTTACTTATCGGGCTGGGATAATTTGCTTCATTTTGCCAGAATGCTTCCCGGTATAGGCGAAGAGCGTATCCGGGAGGTCACAGAGCTGGTTGAATTAACGGACAGAATTCATGATAGGGTCAAAACCTACTCATTAGGCATGCGGCAAAGGCTTGGTATTGCGCAGGCTTTGCTGAATTCTCCTAAGGTCTTAATCTTGGATGAGCCTACTAATGGATTGGATCCAGCAGGAATCAGGGAAATGCGGCTGTTTATCAGGGCCCTTGCGAAAAAGGAAGGACTGAGCGTACTGGTTTCAAGCCATCTGCTCAGTGAAATTCAGCTGCTTTGCGACAGGGTTGCCATCATATCCCAAGGAGAAATAATTAAGGAAGACACTGTAGGGAACTTGCTTCATGCACAGGAAAAAATGAACTGGCGCCTCATTCCGCATGAAAAAGGAAAAGAAGTCTTAGAACAGCTGACAGAGGTGTCTGATACAGAAGATGGTCATCTTTCTACTTCTTTTCATGAAAAAGAAGTGCCGTTTTGGAATGAAAAATTGCTGCAGCAGGGAGTTAAAGTGATTGAGATGAACCGCAAACTGCCTTCACTTGAGGATCTTTTCCTTGAAATGACTGCAGGGGGAGGGCTTGGCCATGGATAAGCTTGTCCAAAACGAAATGCTGAAGCTGCTTGCCAGAAAACGTTTAGTCATTATAGGAATCATCATCGGTGTGCTAGTTTTATTATTTACCTATGCCCAATACAAGCAATCAGAATCTCAGCGGGAAAAACTTGGAACCAAAGATTGGCGTACAGCCCTGCAGCAGCAAATCGTTGATACCCAAAACAGATTAAGCTCAAGCAGGCTTTCTGATGACTGGAGAAAGCAGCTGCAGATTAGCCTTAAACAGGAACAATATTATCTTGATCATGATATCAACCCAACAGAGCCAGGGGCAGTATCATTCACCAGGATGTTTATTGAAAATGCCAGTGATTTGTTTATTCCCCTGCTTGTCATGATTATAGCGAGTGATATGGTTTCTTCTGAACACAGCCTTGGTTCCATTAAATTGCTGCTTACCAGACCAGTTAAGCGATGGAGGATTTTATTGAGCAAATATATTACTTTATTGCTCTCTGCTTCCGTTATAGTGGCCATGGCGGCGCTGCTTGCGTATGTGCTGTCAGGAATCGTGTTCAGTTATGCAGGCTGGAATGCACCGGTAATTACAGGTTTCAGTGTCAAAGCCGGAAATCTGGATACTAGCCAGGTACGCCTGATAAGCCAGTGGAAATTTCTTCTGATGGATATGGGGCTTGTCTGGTTCGTGGCCGTTGTGGTTGGCACACTTTCTTTCATGCTTTCAGTGCTCATCAGAAGTACGGCAGCCGGCATGGGAGTTATGCTTGCCGCACTTATCTCAGGCGCCATCCTTTCAAATATGGTCTCATCTTGGCAGTCTGCGAAATATTTATTTATGGTTAACATGAAATTAACGAATTACTTAAATGGCGTTTCCCCTCCTATTAACGGAATGACCTTATTGTCCTCGATGGCAGTGCTTTTGATATGGTGGGCCATTGCTTTAATTGTATCCTTTACGGTTTTTACCAGAAAGGATGTATATTGATTTGTTCATGTATACTGATTTTTGGAAAATGTGTATGGGGGATTAATGGCAGAACCTCCTCAAAGCAGACCTAAAGTTGTTAGAAGGATTTGCGAACGGTCCAGCATTTGCCTGAGCGGTATCCAGCAAACAGATTTAACAGGGCAAAATTTTAATGATTAAACGAAACAGCTTCATATGCAAATATGAAGCTGTTTTAAATTTGCTGAGTAAAAAACCCTGAAAAAGGGTAAAAAAAGGGGAAGAAACATAAAAATTTCGTAAAGAACAATACTAACAAAAATGAATTGGGGAGGGCCATCATCTTGGATGATCATCATTTAAGCGGAAAGAAGCTGCCAGTCACTTCTGTCACAAGCGGCGATGGAAAATTTGTAACAGAAGATATTTATTACTTTAATATTCAGATTGTCAATATTTGTTTTATAGGAAAACCGGCCGAGAATCAAGAGTGGGTGCTCGTGGATGCAGGGATGCCAGGTTCTGGCCAAAAAATTATAAAAGAAGCGGAAGAGGTATATGGAAAAGGCAACCCTCCAGCTGCCATTATCCTGACTCACGGGCACTTTGACCATATCGGTTCCATTGTTGATTTAATTGAATACTGGGATGCCCCTGTTTATGCACATAAATTGGAGCTTCCATTTTTAACTGGGCAAATGGATTATCCGGAACCAGACTCCTCCGTTGAAGGAGGGATGGTTGCCAAAATGTCGAGACTGTTTCCAAATGAGGGCATTGATCTCGATAATCATGTTTTACAGCTTCCTGAGGATGGAAGTGTACCGGGATTGCCCGGATGGAAATGGATTTGGACTCCTGGGCATTCACCTGGACATATTTCTCTTTTTCGTGAAAGTGACAGGTCATTAATCGCTGGAGATGCTTTCGTCACAGTTAAACAGGAAAATCTGTATAAGGTGATCACTCAGGAAAAAGAAATCAGCGGTCCGCCCCGCTACCTTACAACAGATTGGGCAGCAGCTAAAGCTTCTGTGCTGAAATTAGAGCAGCTAAAACCTTTTGCTGCCATGACTGGACATGGACGGCCGATGATCGGCACTGAGCTTGAGGAAAACCTGGCCAGGCTGGCAAGAGATTTTGATATCATTGCTGTTCCTGATTATGGAAAATTTGTGGATTGAGAATAAGGAGGGAATCCATATGGAAAAAAATAATAAAAAGCAGCAAAACAGCACATCTGAAATTGCGGGCAAGCATTTTGAGGTTGAAGACTATAAAAAGGATGATCAGCTATCAAGCGGGCTTGCTGAAACTCATGAACAAGTAAGCGACGATTATATGGCGGGAACCATTGATCAGGAAGCCAAAAGAGGAAAAGAGCAATAAAGCTGTTTCTCATGTATGAAAAAGGGCAGAAAATTTTCTGCCCTTTTTGGTTTTTAGAGATATTTTTTAAACCAGTCACGAATTTGCTGTACATGCTGCAGCTTCATTTTTGGAGCACCGCTTCTGGATACTTCATGTGTCTGATCAGGGAATGATACCAGTACAGCTTCTTTCTTTTGCCTTTTGAGTGCAACGTAAAATTGCTCGGATTGCTCAATCGGGCATCGGAAATCCTTTTCACCGTGAAGCAAGAGCAGGGGAGTGGTTACATGTTTGGCATATTTAAGAGGCGAGTGATGCCACAGTTTTTCCGGATCATCCAGAATATCTCCGCCAACTTCCCATTCTGTAAAGTAATAGCCGATATCACTCACACCATAGAAACTCAGCCAATTGGATATACAGCGCTGGGTGACAGCTGCTTTGAAACGGTCAGTATGGCCGACAATCCAGTTTGTCATGAAGCCTCCATAGCTGCCTCCAGTCACACCAAGCCTCTTTGAGTCTATAAAGTCATATGTTGAGAGTGCATAATCCACTGCAGCCATTAAGTCCACGTAATCCATTCCGCCATAATCGCCGCGGACTGCATTCACGAATTCCTGCCCATATCCATGGCTTCCGCGCGGATTTGTGAAAAGTACAGCATATCCTTCAGAAACTAGCGACTGAAATTCATGAAAGTAGCTATTTGCATACATGGCATGCGGTCCTCCATGTATTTCAAGAATCATTGGATATTTTTTTCCTTCCTGAAAATTAACCGGCTTCATCATCCATCCATGAATATCGAGGCCGTCAGCTGATTGAAATACGATTGGTTCTGCTTTTGAAAGAAAGCGATCCTTCAGAAATGGCTCATTAACGAAGGTGATTTGTTCTTTTTCACCAGTGGAAAGATTATAGGTAAATAAATCTCCCGGCTGGTCAGGAAGAGATATGGCTACAGCTGCATGGTGTGTTTCAGGGTTGATGGATAGTCCGTAAACATGCTGAGATTCAAGGATGGAAGGATACATGGCTCCTTCAATCGTTCCATAATATACACCTGTGTTTCCATGATCGCTTATTAAAAAGTAAAAGCCTGCGCTGTCTTTGGTCCACATTAATCCAGGGTCTGTGGCGCCTATCTGGAAATCGCCTATTGCCACATCCCCAACTTCTACATCCCATCCATCGGTCAGGCAGGCAAAAGAATGATCTTCTGTATGAAAAAGCCAAATTTTGTCCAGTGTCGCCCCTTTATACTCCGCTTCATGTCCCTGCATAATAAGATATCGGCTATCAGGAGACCATTTGGCGCCGTAAAAAACACCTCTGCCGTTTGTTACATTCTCCTTCTCCTTAGTTGCTACTTCCATGATGAATACATCGGAAATATAGCGATAATCGCGGTCTTCCGCTTCATCTGTATGATAAACCACTTTTGAGCCATCAGGAGACCAGCCGCTTGGATGGTAATCCCTGTTTCCTTCTGTAAGAAGCTGAAATTCTTTTGTTTGGACATTCACAATCACTAGCTGCTGAAATACCTGGTTTAGATAGCCTTTTCCATCTGCTTTGTATTTAATAGAATTATATATTAAACCTTCGCTTCGATCATCCTTGTCTTCTTTATCATGTACTGATTCTAGCGATTCTCCCGGTTTTAAACCGCAGCCAGTAAGGAGAAGGGCAGAGTCAGGAGACCATATCGGGGAGGACGCACCGTATGTGAAATCTGTCAGCTGCTTTGCTTCACCGCCATAAGTACTCATAAGAAAAATTTGATTTTTTCCTGTCCGGCTGGATAGAAAAGCAAGGCTTTGTCCATCGGGAGACCACCGGGGAGAGGAGTGCCTGAAATTACCGAAAGTCCATTGAACCGTTTTTCTAGACAAAAGGCTATAAACAAACAGATTAGAAATATATTTATCTGTTTTTTCATCTATGCTTGTCTGTATATAGGCAATAAGACTTCCATCAGGAGAAAGCTGTGGATCTGTTACCGATTTTAACTGATATAAATCTTCTGCTGTAATACCTTTTTTGTACATGCATTTCATCTCCTAATAAATCTTTATCGTTACTATTTCGACAGCAAAAATATCAATACCTTTTTTAATGCGGGTTTTTCTGAAAGCAAGCCAGAAATGCATTGTATAAACATAGAAAAACCAGCCATATGGCTGGTCAGGCTGTCGACATAGCCGAAAGCTGTTTTTGTATAGAGTTTAGCAATCATATTTCGTGGTTCTTTTTTTTGGAAATACAACTAAAATATGCTAATAAAAAAAGGCTGTTTTCGTAAACTTTGTTGCTATGGAACAAAGGGTTGATTTCCACACCAGGATGCTCGCTTTCCGTGGGGC